>CAZKDV010000071.1:0-12510 GCA_964551645.1 uncultured Bacteroidales bacterium
TGTTTCCAACTATAGTTCCTGCACTTGATGAAACATTTCCGATACTTGCAGTAAATTCAACTTCATAAGTTTTTAAATCAGTCGAGCATACAGTTGATATAACAGATAATTCAGGTGTTTCGTTAACATTAATAAAAATTGAACTTGCTTCTCCTTCGCCATGTTCGTTAATGCCTTTAACTGTAATTTCTCCATTTTTGGCATTATTTGTAAAATTAACTGCTATTGTATTAGTACTACTACTTCCTATGGCTCCTTCAGGGATAGTCCATATATATGAACTTGCTTGATCTATTTCTAAAATACTGTAAATAACATTTTCTTGTTTTTGACATACATTTGTGTCCCCCTCAATTGTACCAGCCGGTTGAGGAAGAGGGTTGTAGTATTTGTATGCTAATGAATAGTCCCCATATTCTAAATGTTCTCCTTCTACAATTAAATAAGCATATCCTGTGTAATTTGCAGTCCATTCAATTTTACTCCTATTATTTTCGCAGCTATTATCGTCTGAGATAATTTCCTTACATTCATTATCATAAAGATAAAGTTTTGTATCAAAATTGGCAATAGCTCCATCGCTACAACCAGTTTTAAAAGTATAAACATACTTATCAATAACACTCAGTCTGTATATATTACATTCTTCAACTTCAATGCTTGCCGATACGATTTGCCAGTTTTTATCTGCGATTAAAGTATCGTTATATGAAGGACATTCTAAACATTTTTTTCTAAAATTTGCAGTTAGAGTTCTATCATTGCTTACAGTAAAAGTTAAATTTGTATTTGTTGATATAATTTCTCCATTTTCAGTCCAATTAAAAAAAACATATCCATTATTTGCAATTGCTTCAAGCGTACAAGGAGAAGCATCTGTATAAGTACCACTTCCTGCTACGGTTCCGCCTATTTCCGGTTCAACAAAAACATTAATTTCCCAAGTAACAGGTGAACAGTTTATTGATGCTATCCATAAATGAGTTTGAAATGAGCCGCTAATTAGTTTGTCATAACTATTCCAGCCTGAAGAAGTTCGGGCATAAGCAGTATTATATGTTGCTGCTTCTGAGGGACTCATATAAACACAAAAAGTATCAGCATCATGTGGTGAAGTATATGTTATTTCATAACCAATAAAATAATTTCCACTTGTAACAATAGGATTATCAAAATCAATATAATTCCAATTGCCTGCAGAAAGATCTTTAATTTGAACTGATTTACTTGTAAGCACTTCGCCCGGTAGTGAATTATTTTCATCATATACTTTAAAAATAACTGATGACTCTACACCACTATCATAAGCTCTAGCAGGTAAAACAGACAAACCATTAATTAGTTGTTGTGAAGTATTTGTAAACTTTTCAGCAAATTCTGTCCAATTAAGTTCGCTATGTCCCGATACATATCCCCATTGTGATGTCCAATGATAATTAACCGCATTTCCTTCAGTATTACTGGTAGTATCACAAGATAAATTGTTTGGAATAAAATTTGCAACCAAATTTCTATCATTGATTACTGTAAAATTATATGTTGGATTATTTGATACAACTTTATTATCTTCCGTCCAATTAAGAAAGGAATATCCGTCATTTGCTGTGGCATTTACGGTGCAAGATGAGCCGTTTAAAAAAGATCCACCACCTGTGGTTTTTCCACCTATACTTGGATTAGACGATGTTGAAACATAATGATAATAAGTTGTTGAAAGATTTTTATATGCAAGTGTATAGTTTCCATAAGAATCATCAGCAGAAGCAACTTTTAAATAAACAACTCCGGTGTAATCGGCAGTCCACTCAATTTTACTTCTGCCATTTTCGCAAGCATTATCGTCTGAAGTAATTTCGTTGCAGTCTTTATCGTAAAGATATAGCTTTGTATTAAAATCGGCAGTAGCACCATCAGAACAACCTGTTTTAAATATATATGGATCCTTACTTTTAACACTTATTTTATATATTTCATATCCATTAGCATCAATGTTAGACGATAAGGTTTCCCATACAAAACTTGGTACTAATATAAAATCATAATTAGGACATTCTTTGTGTGTAGAAGGCATAATATATATAACAGCCATATTGTAATTATTAAAAGTATAGCTGCCAGGATTTAGGTTGCCAATAGTGAAATATCCATCATTGCTTCCGCCCCATCCCCAATTAAAGTGAAATTTATCAGCACTATCATAACCATCGCAAACAAAAGCATGTCCACCACTACTGCCGGTACCACTATAATATATTGGTCTGCTATTATTTAATTCATTTTTTAGTAAGTTAATCCAGTTTGAGTTGGTATAACTGTAAACATATTTTACTGTTGAAGAATATTGAAAATAATATTTTAATGCGAATGGAACATCTTCTGAATATGCACCAGAACCAGTAGGACTATAGTCCATTTCAACACTCACACCGCAATGATATAACAAATTAGCAACGGCATCATTATTTGAATAAAGTTTTTGAGGCATTGAACTCCATTCGTAAGTAGTTTCTCCATAATTTGCAGATAGCGTTCCGTAGGTTTTGTGGTTGTATGAACTAGAACCAGAACCAATATTTGGATATTCCCAATATTTCATTATTTGCCCCATTGCAGTAGCAACGCAACCGGCATAAACACGATTGCAAGGTCCTTTTGCGTCATAAGGACAAGCAGCATTATAGTAACAATTCTGATTCCATGTGGTTGAAAGTAATGGAGTAACAACATCGCTTAAAATTTCTGGTTCGTTCACATCTGGTTTAATGGAGATTAATTTATTCCATCTTTTAGTTAAACTATTGTCTGTTTTTATGTTGTTTTGCTTAATATAGAGTATTTCTTCTGTGTAGCTATCCATCCATGCAATAAAAGCAGGAGACTGATCTGTATTGATGAAACTGCCTTCAAATGAGTATCCGAGAATAGGCTCAATAGAATTGTCTGCAGCAACGATTATCCAACCTTGGTCATTACTTATATTATATATGTAATAAACATCTGTTGCATTTACTGTTTTTTTTAATGCTAATTTGAAATCTAAGTTTTCAAAATCGCTTGACTTGGCTCTATTGTTTTGAAAATAGAAATTTCTCGCTATGGTTTTTCCGACTATTGTATCAATAGGATCAGCAATTAAATAGCCAATATTAATGATAAATACGAATAAATATAAAAAGATATTTTTCATGTGTAGTGTGTTTTTATAGTTACAAAGTTAATTTAAAAATAGATAAATTGAAGATTATTTTGTTGTTAAATTTTTTAACAAGATTTATTACAATATTTCAAAAAATGTTTATATATTTGCAAACTCATTTTGAAGAGTAAAAAAAATAGCCTTATGAACAAAGAAGCAACTATTAGATTTGTTGAGCAAGAGTCAATGACGCAGAAACAACTACCTGTGTTTTCTGCTGGTGATACTATTACGGTTAAATATAAAATTATTGAAGGAAGCAAAGAAAGAATCCAAAATTATCAAGGTGTTGTGATTAAACTTTCTGGCAAGGGTGCATATAAAACTTTTACAGTAAGAAAAATGAGCAATAATATAGGTGTAGAGAGAATTTTCCCATTTATGACACCGTTTATAGAAGGTATTGAAGTAAATAAAAGAGGAAAAGTTAGAAGAGCCCGTATTTATTACTTTAGAAAGCTAAAAGGTAAAAAAGCTCGTATAAAAGAAAGAATTATATAGATTTTTGTTTTTTCCTTAATCGCATGTTAAAAAAAGAACTTATATACATAAGTTCTTTTTTATTAGATATTTGTTAAAATTTGTAACTTTGACAAAAAAATGAAACTATGAAGTTATCAATGTTTCGCACTCCAAAACCGAGACAATTTAACTATAAGACGATTTATTCTTCTGAAGATAAAGAAGAGCAAAAAAAAGTAGGGGATGTCAATCAACATAAATTTAGAGGACAGTTTAAAAAGAAATCTGATATCTTTGAAAAACGCAAATCAAAACAGAGAAGAATAAATATTTTATTATATGCTATAATTGCAGTCTTACTTTTATATTTAATTTTTTCCTGAGCATAATTATAATAAGATGCCCAATCATTTCATTAAACTACTATCCGATACTGTTGCTAATCAGATTGCAGCCGGAGAAGTTATACAACGACCTGCATCTGTTGTTAAAGAATTATTAGAAAATTCTATAGACGCAGGTGCTAACTCAATTCAACTTATAATCAAAGACGCAGGAAAAACACTAATTCAAGTTATTGACAACGGTTGTGGAATGAATGAAGTTGATGCAAGACTTTGCTTTGAGCGACATGCAACATCAAAAATTTCTTTGGCAGACGACTTGTTCAAAATTAAAACTATGGGATTTAGAGGAGAAGCACTTGCATCAATTGCTTCAATTGCTCAAGTTGAATTAAAGACTAAAACACATGACAATCAGCTTGGTACAAATATTAAAATTGAAGGTTCGCAAATAATTTCCCAAGAAGCATGTCAAACTCTTACTGGAACATCTATTGCTGTAAAAAATCTCTTTTTTAATATACCTGTTCGCAGAGAGTTTCTGAAGTCTAATCAAGTTGAAATGAAGCATATATATGATGAATTTCATCGTATTGCTTTGGCAAATCCTGATGTTAAGTTTGTTCTGATTGATAATGCAAATACTAAATTTCAGTTAGATAGTGGAAATTTTAAAAATAGAATTGTAAAAATATTTGGAAACTCATATCAAAAAAGAATTATTCCGATTGAACAACAAACTGATTATGTTCAAATAAGTGGTTTTTTATTAAAACCTGAATTTGCTAAAAAAACTCGTGGAGATCAATTCTTTTTCGTAAACAAACGCTTTATTAGACACTTTTATTTCCATAGAATAATATTTGAAGTGTTCAAAGACTATATCCCACAAGATATGCAACCTGGATATTTTATTAATATTAATATTGCTCCAGATGAAATAGATGTTAATGTTCACCCAACTAAAACTGAAATCGTATTTAAAGACGAACATACACTTGCAAGTATATTGAGAAGTGCAGTTAAATATGCTATCGGTGCATTTAATGTAGCGCCGACTATTGATTTTGATGTTGAGACTGCAATTAATTTACCTTTGTATTCGGACAATAAACCTATTAAACTACCCACTATTACTATAAATCCGAATTATAATCCGTTTTCAAATGAAAAGGGTTTCAAAGATGTATCTAAAGTAAAATATACAGACCTCGTTCCAAAAAACGATACGCAAGCATACCAAAGCAGTATTCATAATCATGGAGATAAATATGTTGAAAAAAAACAGGCAGAAACACTTTTTCCTTCATTTTTGTATGCACACAATAAATATATAGTTTCTTTGGTAAAGTCTGGTATAATGTTTATTGATGTAAGTGCATCACGACAAAGGATAGCTTACAATAAGATTTTACATACACTTGAAAATTCAAAAATTAACTCATCTCAACAGTTGTTATATCCCGAAACAATTGAATTAAGTGCAAAAGATACCGAAATTCTAATGGATATGCTATCTGAGCTTGAGTTAATCGGATTTGGAATATCTCATTTAGGAGGAAATACTTTTTCTTGCACTTCAACACCGTCTGAATTTTCAGACATACAGAATATTCATCAATTTATTGAAACTTTAATGGAATTGTATCAAGCAGATATGCTTGATGCGAGAAAAGAAAAAAATAAAAAAGTTGCTTACATACTTGCAAAAAGGATTTCTACACAAATAATTGATTTTCAGAATAATGAAAGTATTAATCAATTTATTGAGGAATTATTTTCAACAGAAATGCCTGATATTGCTCCAGATGGAAACAAAACTTATTGGCTTTTGACAAATGCAGAATTAGATACTAATTTTAAACTAAGATGAATCAAACTTTTTCACCAAGGAGATTTAATTTATTGCCTCCGGTAGTTAAAAATCTATTAATTATTAATGGTTTGTGCTTTCTTGCTTATATAGTTTTTATGTCAAGATTTGGTGTAAACTTAAACTCTATTTTAGGTATCTATTATTTTCAAAGTGAGGAGTTTAAACTTTATCAGTTTGTTACATATATGTTTATGCACGCAAACTTTACCCATATCTTTTTCAATATGTTTGCTCTTTGGATGTTTGGATATTTACTTGAAAATATATGGGGTAGCAAACGCTTTTTAATTTATTATTTTGTTACTGGTTTTGGAGCTATGATAATTCAAATGTTAGTTAATTTTTATCAATATTATCCAATTACTAATGCAATAGAGATATACTCGCAAACACCATCTCCCAATGATTTTATGTTTATTTTGACAAAATATTTTAAAGGCATTTATAACCCAGATTCTGTAAATTTATTTTTAGATAGTTTTAAAGCTAATTCTTCTAATTTAGCTCTACAAACACAGTCGGTAGATATTTTATCGCAATTATATAAAGCCAGAATAAATGTGCCTACAGTTGGAGCATCGGGTGCAGTTTTCGGAATTCTATTAGCCTTTGGAATGATGTTTCCAAATCAAAAAATTTATATTTATTTCTTATTCCCAATCAAAGCAAAGTGGTTTGTAATAATATATGGTGTATTGGAGTTATATCTTGGTGTAGCTGCCAGATCAGGAGATAATGTTGCACATTTTGCTCATCTTGGAGGTATGATTTTTGGTTATTTTTTGATAAGGCATTGGAAAAAAAATATGTTTCACTTTCATGAATAATTATCCTAATGTTTAATCGTCATATAAACTATAACTATAGAATGAACTTTTCTGCCGATTTGAAGAAGTTTATTCATTCTAAACAATTTATAGATAGGTTTATACTTGTTTTGATAGGCTGTTATTTGCTTTATATATTGACTTTGCTACATTCTTATTTATTTGCTCTTCCATTAAAGTATGAACAAATAGATATGGGATTTGATTTTTTTCTAAAATATGTAACTATATCAAATGGCTTTGAATCAATTTTTCTTTACCCTTGGGTTGTTTTAACTCATTATTTTATACATTCTTCCTTTGTCGAATTATTGTTTAATATTATTGTTATATATCTAAGTTCAAAATTGTTTTTGCAGTTTTGGAGCAATTTTAGACTGATATTATTATTGGTGTTAAGTTTGCTTGCTGGTGTTTTTGTATTTAGTTTAACTAGTCCATATTTAAGCAATCTTTACACATATCATGGCGTTGGTGCTTCTGCATTTGCACTTATATCGTGCATGTTTATAATTGTGCCACAACACAAATTCAGATTACATCCTTTGCTTAGACTTCCAATTAAATATTTATTTGTTATCACGCTAATTGTTAATTTTTTATTGTTTTATTCAAACCAAGCAAGTACATTTTATGCTCATATTGCTGGAGCAGGAGTTGGAATTTTATTTGCATTGTTTTATAAAAATATAGTTGATAATTATTATCTGTTTCAGCATCGGCAAAAAGAGAAAAAGTTCAACAAAAGAAGTAAAACTGAATATAAAAGACCAATAAGCGATGAAGAATATAATGTTGAGCAAAAGAGTAAACAAGATAAAATAGATGCTATTTTGGAGAAAATTTCACAAAAAGGCTATGATAGTTTAAGCACAGAAGAAAAGGACTTTTTATTTAATGAAAGTAAGCGAACATAAGTAGCCGAGCCTTAAAAAGCCAATTTTCTTTGTTTTTATAATAAAATAACCCCTTGAGCAATTTAGAAAGTAAACCAAAATTTGCTCAATTTCCCGAAGAAATTCGGATATTCATCAAATTTGAGTGAGTTGAAGTTATTGCTATGAACTATAATGTCTAATTTACGAAATAAATGTACAATATTTTTATATTTTTTTGCAAAAATACACAAAATCTTATATGTCATAAATTATTGATTATCCATTAAAAGAATTTAAATAGTAAAAAACATTTACTTGTCTATGAATTAATAAAATAAAAGTAAATTTCATCTAAAAGCACAGCAGGTGATTTATAGTATTTTTTGTAATATTGCAAAAAAAAGTACTATGAAAAAAGTAAGTTTATTTGTTACTATTTATTTAACTATTATTATGACTGTAACGGCGCAAAATGAATCAAGATTATTAAGATTTCCTGCTATACATGGAAATCAAATTGCATTTTCTTATGCAGGTGATTTGTATTTAGTGCATGCCGATGGAGGTGTAGCACGCAAATTAACTTCAGGCAATGGCTATGATATGTTTGCTCATTTTTCTCCTGACGGAAAGCATATCGCATTTACTGGACAATATGATGGAAATACGGAAGTGTTTTTAATTTCTGCAAATGGTGGTGTTCCTAAAAGACTAACATATACAGCTACTTTAAGCAGAGATTTTGTATCGGATAGAATGGGACCTAATAATATTGTTATGGCATGGACTCCCGACAGTAAACATATTATTTATCGTTCGAGAAAGAAAACTTTTAATGATTTTGTTGGACATTTATACAAAATAAGTATTGATGGCGGAATGTCCGAAGAACTTCCACTGTCAACAGGAGGTTTTTGTAGTTATTCTCCTGATGGGAAAAAGTTAGCTTTTAATAGAGTTTTTAGAGAATTTAGAACATGGAAGTATTATCATGGAGGCATGGCTGATGATATACGGATTTTTGATTTTGATACTAAAAAGATAGAAAATATATCCGATAATATAGCTCAAGATGTTTTCCCAATGTGGATTGGTAATGATATTTATTATGTTTCGGACAGAGATAGAATTGCAAATTTATTTGCGTACAATACTGTGTCTAAAGAAACTCGAAAAGTTACAAATTTTGACGAATACGATATTAAGTTTCCATCGCATAGTAAAGATGCTATTGTGTTTGAAAACGGAGGTTTTATTTATGTGTTTGATGTGAAAACGCAAAAAAGTCGCAAAGTAAGTATTCAAATAGCTAATGATATAAATCACGGAAGAGATACTGAAAAAGATGCTGCTAAAAACATTCAAAGCGTTGATATTTCACCAGATGGAGAAAGATTAGTGTTGAGTGCAAGAGGAGATGTTTTTACTGTTCCTGCAGAATCTGGAATAACTCGAAATATAACAAAAACTTCAGGTATCCATGAACGCAATGCAGTTTGGTCTCCTGATGGTAAATATATTGCATACATAAGCGATAAAATAGGAGAGTTTGAAATTTATATTCAAGCCCAAGATGGCACAAAAGAAGCTGTACAATTAACAAAAGATGCCGATACATATTATTTTGGCATTTCATGGTCGCCTGATAGTAAGCATATTATGTGGAACGACAAAAAAATGAGATTGCGTTATGTTAATGTTGATACAAAAGCTGTTGTAGAAATTGCACAAAGTAATATTTGGGAATATTCGCAATATGTTTGGAGTCCTGATTCTAAATGGATTTCTTATGTTGAGTCAGAAGAAAACGGACTTTCATCAATCAAATTATATAGTGTTGAAAAGAAAAAAGTATATGAAGTAACAGATTCTTGGTATCGCTCATATAGCCCATCATTTAGTAGAGATGGAAAATATTTGTTTTTTGTGTCAGATAGAGATTTTAATCCGATATATAGCCGTACAGAATGGAATCATGCTTACAACAAAATGGCAAAGGTTTATTTCGTAACATTAGATGAAAATGCTGATAATCCTATATATCCAAAAAATAATGAAGTAGAAATAAATAAACCAGTAGCAGAAGACAACAAAACTAAAGATAAAGATAAGAAAGAAGAAACAAAACCTATGATTGTTACTCCTGAAAATATGAATAGTCGTATTTTATCTCTACCGGTGCAAGTTTCGCACTACTACAATATTACATCTTTAGATGATAAGGTTTATTATATGAAGCACGATAATGATATACCTAAAACTGTTTTGTGTGTGTATGATTTTAAGCAACGCAAAGAAACAGAAATAATGCAATGCTCAAATTATTCAATTACTGCAAACAGTAAGAAGATGCTTATCAGCAATCAAGGTAAATATTATGTTATTGACTTACCTGCAGCCGAAACAAATTTAGATAAAAATGTTTCTTTTGATAATATGAAAGTGTGGTCTAATTTGAGAGAAGAATGGTCTCAAATATTTTATGAAAGCTGGCGACAAATGCGTGATTTTTTCTATGTCGAAAACATGCACGGTCTTGACTGGGAAGCAATGAAGAAAAAATATGAAGTTTTATTACCTTATGTTAATCATAGACATGATTTGAATTATGTAATTGGCGAATTGATTGGAGAATTAAATGTTGGACATGCTTATGTTGGAGGTGGTGATGTTAAACATCCTGAACGCATTAATATGGGGCTGCTTGGGGCTACATTTAGCAAAGACAAATCAGGTTATTTTAAAGTAGAAAGTCTTTTGGAAGGTGCAAACTGGTCATCTAACTTGCGTTCGCCTTTAACTGAACAAAATGTTGGTGTTGAAGTCGGACATTATATTGTTGCTATTGATGGAGTTGATTTAAAATCACATCCGTGTTTATTCGAGTTTTTAAAAGGTAAAGCCGAAAAACAAGTGGAAATTACTGTTAGCGAAAAAGCTAATGGCAAAGATGCACGCAATGTGATTGTTGTTCCGATTAAAGATGAATCTAATCTTTATTATTACAATTGGGTACAAAACAATATTCGCAAAGTAAGCGAAGCAACTAATGGAGAAGTGGGTTATATTCATATTCCAGATATGGGAGTTGAAGGTTTGAATGAGTTTGTTAAGCATTTTTATCCGCAAATTCATAAAAAAGCTTTAATTATTGACGACCGTGGTAATGGTGGCGGAAATGTTTCTCCAATGATTATTGAAAGATTGCAAAGACAAGCACAAAGAGCAAATATGGCAAGAAATGTTACAATAGCAAGTCAAACACCTAAGCAAATGGTGCATGGACCTATTGTGGTGTTAATTAATCAATATTCTGCCTCAGATGGAGATTTATTCCCTTATGGAGTTAAACATTATGGAATTGGAAAAGTTATAGGGGTTAGATCGTGGGGTGGAGTAGTTGGAATTAGAGGGACATTGCCATTTATTGACGGAGCTGTTTTAAATCGCCCTGAATTTGCTTCTTACGACCATGTTACTGGAGAGTGGATTATTGAAGGTTGGGGCGTTGACCCTGATATTGAAATTGATAATGACCCTTACGAAGAATATCTCGGAAAAGATACTCAGCTTGATAAAGCAATTGAAGTTATCAAAGAAGAGATGAAAAACTTCAAACCGCTACATCAAGTTCCTGAAAAAGGTCCAGATAAATCAAAATAAGATTTTATTAGAATATGAGAAATATTTTAGTTGAAAAAATGCGTGGATTTGTTCCATACAAAGAAACATGGGATTATCAGGCAAAGATTTTGGAACAAATTTATGATAATCGAAAGTTGAATAAAGATATTTCAGGACATTTAATATTATGCGAGCATAGTCATGTTTATACATTAGGCAAAAATGGAGCACACTCAAACTTATTGGCTGATAATGAACGATTAAAGCATATTGGAGCTGAATTTTTTCATATAGATAGAGGCGGAGATATTACATATCATGGTCCGGGACAAATTGTTGGCTATCCTATTTTTGATTTACAAAAAATGAAAATAGGAATTAAAGATTATATATATTTTATTGAAGAAAGTATTATCACATTACTGAAAGAATATGATATTGAAGCCAAGAGAATTAATTCGGCAACAGGAATATGGATTGATAAGGGTTTTACAAGTGAAAAAATATGTGCTATTGGAGTTAGGGTTTCAAAAGGTATCAGTATGCACGGTTTTGCTTTTAATATCAATACCGATTTGAACTATTTTTCTTATATTAATCCGTGTGGTTTTGTCGATAAAGGCGTTACATCGCTACAAAAAGAACTAAAATGCAAGCAAGATATTAGCGAAATAATTAATAAATTAGAGTCAATCATAATTCGTATTTTTGAAATAGATGAATTTGAATATACTTTTTCTGAAAAATAGGCAAAGAAAGTGGCTACTTCTGAGCATTGATATAGTTATTTGCTTACTTGCCTTAGTATTGGCTTATTTGGCAAGATTTAATTTTTTTATTCCGGGAAAAGAATTAATCAGAATGCCATACGCAATTGTGGTTTTTGTTCTTATTCGAGCATTGACTTTTGTTGTTTTTAGAACTTATGCCGATTTTATCAGATATACGAGCACCAGAGATGCCATAAAGGTAATATTTGCATTGCTTTTAGGTTCTTTACTCTTTGTAGCTATCAATATTATTTCTTTAAATTTTATCACAAAGGCTCATATCATTCCTTTGTCTGTAATTGTTATTGAGTTTTTTATTTCAACTGTTTTGCTTGTTGGCTTAAGGGTTTTGATTAAATTGGCATATCTTGAAATTAAAAATCCAAGTAAAACAAAAACTGAAGTAATAATTTTTGGTGCAGGAGATTCCGGATTAATAACTAAGCGATCATTAGATAGAGATGTAGGAACAAAATATAAAGTAGTAGCTTTTATTGATGATGATGACACTAAAAGCGGAATGAAACTTGAAG
>CAZKDV010000072.1:0-12332 GCA_964551645.1 uncultured Bacteroidales bacterium
CCAGCAGTAAGAATCATACAAGCTGCAATGTGAATTTCTCTATATTCAATTCCTTCTCTCACTAATTCAAATGCTCTATTGTTTGCGTCTAAAACAATTTGATAAATTTCTTTTTGCTTTTGTGTAAAAACACCATCTACGGGAATAGTTCTTGTAAAGTCGCTACAATAACGCATATTATTTTCTGCTCCACAATCTAATAGCAACATGTCTCCTTTATTCATGATGTTACCATGATAATGATTATGTAAAATTTCTCCTCTAATTGAACAAATCACAGGGAATGAAGTGCCTAAACCATCACTCAAAGCAATACCCTCAATCATGCCAGATATTTGACTTTCCAATAGACCCGGTTTTGCAACTTTCATGGCAGCCATTTGCATTTTATAACCAATTGCGGCGGCTTCTGTCATTTGCTCAATTTCGTATTCATCTTTAATTTCACGCATGCTAACAACAGTTTTAATTGCATCAACCGAAGCACTCTCTTTTTGCTTTACAATAGGTATATCTAACAATTGCTCTATAATTATTTTAGTTTCCGCACGATAAGGAGGCAAATAATGTACTTTTCTATTATTGTCCTTAGCAGTTTTTACATCTTTGAAGAAAGAAGCATAAGGTTTATATTCTTTCACTCCAACTTCTTCTGACAATTCAGCCATTGATGGTTGATTGCCCATCCATATTATACTATCAATTGTTACATCATCTCCGTATAAACATATTTTTTGCTTATCAACATCAAAAATGGCAGCCAAATCAGGCAAATGCAAACCAAAAAAATATAAAAAATTGCTATCTTGTCTAAAATGATAAGCATTTGCTGGGTAATTCACAGGAGACTCAGTATTTCCGATAAAAATCATGATACCATTTTTCAATTCAGACATTAATTTTTGTCTTCTTTTTTCATATACTAATGAAGGGAATAATTTCATAATTTATTGATTTAGTTAATTAATAAAGCTTATTTGATAATAGTTAAAGGTTTGCTTATTATGCTATTATTTGTATGTATTTTCAAGTAAAAAACACCTTCTAAACTCGCAAGATTGAGCTTGTACTTGGTATCTTGTATTTTTTTTGATAAAACTATCTGTCCGTTATATTGAAATAATTCAACAAATTCAATATTTTCAGGAGATTCTATATACAAATAATCGCTCGCAGGAATAGGATATAATAATACATCGGTAGCATTTTCCTCCTTAATATTACCTGTAATCACAGAAACTTCTTTTTGAACTTGACCTTCTCCACAACTATTCGTTACATTTAGAATTACAACATAATTTCCGATGTTATCATAAAAATGAATAGGGTTCTCTAAAGTCGAAGTATTTCCGTCTCCAAAATCCCAGTAATATGTTGCTCCTAATCCTTCTGTTTGATTTTCAAATACTACGGCATTATTTTCCATTGTGTAAGTAAAATTAGGTTCTGGATTTGACTGAATAAAAACATTTACTTGAGTCAACGGACTTTTGCATAATTGCTCAACTTCCCATTCGTAAAAATAATAATAGTAATATGTTTCATAATCTGTTGCTGTGCTTTCAGTTATACTGATAAAATCTCCAATTATGAAAGGATATCCAAGATTGCCAGCCGTATTGCTTCCATTTCTCCATAAATTTGGTGTTGTAGGTCCTAAAAGTTTTAAGTTTTCCCCTACGGGGATATCGAAATTTAATTCTACTCTACTCTCTCCTTTTGGCATATAAATACTCTTTGATTGCAATACTGTTCCTAAACTATTCTCAAGCGTGATCGTTCTATTTCCTGCAGTATTAGCATAAACTTTAACTGATTTTAATATTACAGGCTCATTACAGTTAAAAACTAAGCCATGCACATAAGCTGAGTTAAAATATCCACCACCACCTGAAGTATTATCCGTTTTTCCTCCATTAGCAGTTTCACTAATTGAAGATTCGACATAATATGTGGTAGTTTCTTCAAGCAAAGGTGTAGTAAAATTATTTCCTACATAAATTAGTTCCTGATTTACATTATACCAATTAACTTCTCCTATGGCATCAGTTTCTATGCTTACACTAGTTGCCCCGCAATTTGATATATCATTCATTTGTGGTTGTTCAAGTCCTATTGTTATATATCCTTCTTTTACAAGAGTGTACTTGCCACAAACTCCTGCATCAGCAATTAAAATAACATCATACTTTCCTAAATGATTATAAATATGGGTAGGACTTTCATCTTCTGAAATATTGCCATCTCCAAAAAGCCATAAATATTTCTGCATATTTTGAGACTTATTCTCAAAACTTATTGTTGCTGGAATATTACAAAACTCTGTAATTTGTGATGAAAAGTCAATAAAAATGGGCAAATCTTCAATTTCAAAGTTAAAAAATAAACTATCATTCGATGTGTTTAAATCTTGTGTATTGTTAGGCTTTGATATAAAAAACTTTATACTATGTTTACCTTCTGGCAGTACAATACTTGATGTAGCGTCAATAGTGTCTTTTTCAAGCGAAGCTAAATTTCCCTCCCATTGTACTTTTACTATTGCTTGAGAATTTATTTGATAATTAAGCTGAAATGACTTAATTGTTTCAATTCCAGTATTTCTTACAACAAACTTAGGTTTTATAGGAACATTTGCACATGGATAAAACTCTTGCAATTCAATAACTGCAAGAACCTGCATATCTATAGCAAGAGTAACGCTATTAATAGGCACTAACTGTTCATAGGGAATGTAATTAAAAGCAGTAATAGTAACTAAAACAGTATCTTCAACATCAAGTTCGGGTAGTTGAATCTGACAACTCCCGTTTTTAATAATTCCTGTTCCAATGATTTGAAAATTTGTTGTTAGTGTAACAAAAGCATCTTCGACATTGCATTGCACTGTAAAATACTCTTCATTCATTTGTATAGTTTCCTCGTGTTTAACTTGCATTAATTTAGGATTATCTGTCCGTATCATAAGCGATGGATCGCCAAAAATCGTCCATGTATCAGTCATTTCGTAACCAGCACTTGCATGCTTATCGTTCATGTTCATTGCACCACTAATAAAAACACCTCCAATGCTTCTTTTAATGTTGTTAGCATACATTTCAGTCAATACATCAATCATTGCATCATGTGCATCCATAGGTGGTATCCACGATTGATTAATTGTTGACATATAAGTTGCAACTGCACCTGTTGGTTCTCCATTGTAAGTTGCTCGCAACCAAGTTTCTGCAAAACAAGGACCTCCTGTTCTTGTAAAATTGCCATTGACACATGCAACTGAAATAATAAATGGCAGTTTTTTGATATTTGTTAAAGCATTAACATGAGAATTTGAATAATTTCCAACACTCCATCCTGTTTCTGCACCATGATTGCAATAATTGATAATGCTTGCACCACTATTTATTTTTTGCGATATTTTTGCAGCAGATGTAACCGAAACTCCACATGCAGTAGAACCGCTAGTATTATCATATTCTTGGTAAACATCATCATAGGTGTAGTTTAATAATTTTTCTCTTATTAAATCAATATGCTCACAGTCAGCTTCTCCATTATGTCCTTGTCCTGCACCTTCGTATCTAGCAATTCCTAAACCTTTATTTAGCCAATTTTCTTCAAAATTGTAAGCTCTTTCATACTCAATAGATCTTTGCACCTGAGTTTGAACATCTTTAACACTTTCAGCTGAAAATCTACCTACATAAATATCAGGATAATGATCATTGCCTGCCAAATATCCATAGTTTGCATCAGAAGGACCTTTAAGTCCTGTTGTATTTGAAAATGCCCCAATATGTTGATTATCTCCAACAAGTAGTAAATATGCAAAATCATTATACTTATCATAATAAACTTGAACAAATTCTTTTATTTTAGCAGGTGTTTGCCCTATTTCTGAAGTAAGAACAATTTCTGTGGGAAAGCCAATTTGATTCTTCCAATTAACATAGTCTTGCATATATGGAGCATATTCGTCATAGGCAATCACAAGAATTCTGCCTCTTTCTTTGAGTGGTGTATATTTTTTTGTCGAATAATTAAGAAAATGATGCTTATATAAATAATTAAAGTCCTCATTTTGCCTAATTGAACTATTGCTTAATTCATTAATTGCATTTTCATCTTCAATTTCAAATACTTTTACCGTAAGAGAATAATAAATACGCAAAACTTTTTTCACCGGATTATATTGAAATGGATAAGCACTAATTACAATACCTCTGGTATCTCTAATAATATATGGTTCAGAAATATCAACTAATTTATTTGGATACCACTCATTTTGCTGATAAACATTGTTATATGTAAATGGAATATCATCGGGATTGACATCACGATATAAATTTCCTTTTGAAGGAGCAATGTTTACATCAGCTATCTCTATATAATTTGAAAAAACTATTTCACACTTAATACTATTTTTATTTGGAATCACAACAGAGGCTGTGAGTTTGGGCAAATCTGGCATTCCCTTTTCCATTATCTGTGGTGATTTTGGAACTGATATAATTTTTGATTTTGAAACAATAGCCGGAGTTTCTTGAAAATAAAAGCCCTCTATATCAAATTGCACTATTGCTTCGGAATTAGCAGAACTAAGCAATTTAGACTTATACGATACTGGAATGCTTGATGTTATTTCATACCATTCATTTTGCGCCAATATTGAAATATTGCACAATATAATGCAAGCGAGATATAGTAGTATTTTTTTCATCACTCAAATATTTTGTGGATAAATTGATTATACTTTACAAAGATATAAAAAAGTGTTTCTTTACTTACAAAAACTTTGATTTAATAATTTACTCATTCCACAAATAGTCAATTACCCTATCTATGATAATTTTTGTTGCTCCTTTGTGTTGTTCTATATAATCTTTGCATTGCAAAGATGCACTTTCTCTAAGTTTAGAATCTTGAAAAAACTCATCTAAAATATCTTTATATTCTGAAAAATTTCTTATTGAAAACACACCTTTTGTTTTAACAAGACTCACAGCTTCTGGAAAATTGTGATAATGTGGACCAAAAACAACTGGTTTGTAAAAAGAAACTGGTTCTAAAATATTATGTATTCCTTTGCCAAAACCATTTCCTATATGCACAATATCGGCATATTGATATATTGATGACAAATCACCAATTGTATCAAGAATAAGAACTCTACTATTGTGATTAGTGTTCTTTAATGCAGTATATCTAACTGTTTCTTCATTTATGGTATTTTCAATACTTTTAAGTCTGTTTTCAGAAATATCATGTGGAGCAACAATAACTACAATACTATCATTAGTTTTTAAATACTTACTTAATAAAAGTTCATCTTCTCCCCAACTACTACCAAGAACAAGCGACATTTTGTTTTGTATAAAGTTTTCAATAAGTTCATACTTTTTGACATTTTCTTTTATTTCAATTACTCTATCAATTCGCGTATCACCAACAAATTCACAATTATATAAGTTCTTTTTTTTGAGTATTTGTTCAGATTTTTTATCTTGCACAAATATTGTGTCAATAAAACGCAAATGTTTGCGAAACCAAAAAGAAAACCACCAAAATTGAATTTGTTTTTTTCTGAAAACACTAGAAATAAAATAAGTAGGAATACCTTTCTGCTTTAATACATTAAGCAAGTTGTACCAAAAATCATATTTGATAAAAAAAACTGCTTTTGGTCTTACGATACTTAATATCGTAGTCATAACAGAAGTTGTATCTAATGGCAAATACATGATAATATCTGCATATTCATAAGTTTTTCTAGCTTCGTATCCAGATGGGGAATAGAAAGTCAATAGTATTTTTTGATTTGGATATGTTTTTTTTATTGTTTCTATAAACGGTCTTCCCTGCTCAAATTCTCCAAGAGAAGAAGTATGCACCCAAATAAATGTCCAAGGTGATTCGTCAGCGAATATTGATTTGTACTTTGTTGTAATATTTTTACGACCTTCTATCCATTTTTCAGCCTTATCATTGCCAAATAGTGCGGCAAGTCTAATAAAAAAAGCATAGAAATAAATACCTAATGTATATAAAAGTCGCATATTTTTTAGTTGTAAAAATATCCATCAGAAGTTTGCTTAAAAAGCGGTATCATCCATGAAATAGTAATGCCATACAATAAATCAAATCTTTGCTTATCGTCTTCTTTACCCATCAAATCATATTGATAATTTCGTCTTGGCTTTGTCAATGCCTGTATAAATTCAAATCCAAGATTGAAGCTATACGCTTTTTTATTGCCAATATGAAAATATCCTAATTGCTCTTTTAAGCAAAAGCCATTTGTAAGTCTATCATAACCTTTTTTATATTCCTTAGTAAAATAACTAACTGTATTATCACTATTTACCATAGAAATTTTATGCTGTAAAACGCCTGCTCCTATTGAAAACCAAACTCCACTATTAGGATTTGGCCCAATTATTGGAAAAAGTTTTCCTATTGAAATTGTAGAATTAAAGCCTCTTTCATAAAAAAACACTTCAGTATAAAGTCCATCGCCATCAATTATAAATTCATCAGAAGTTGAAAGATGCTGAATATATTGTTTTTCATTTTTGATTATATTGCCGAATATATAGCCATAATCTAGTCCAAAAATAAAATTATTTTTATTTTTATACATCAAACCAGTTCCAGCAGTAAAATTATATCCAAATCTATCTGAAAGTTTACCTCCGGGAATATGATTTCCATATTTAATATTAATTAGAAAACCCGATACTATTGAATCTTTTGTTGAAACTTGAGAGAAAGAATTGGTAGAAGTCAAGCAAAATACAAAAAGCAGTATTATTGATAAAGTATTTAATTTTTTAGTAAAATTCATTGCAAAATAGATAAGTATTGACATAATCGTTTATTCCTTCTTCAAGTGTATAAAAAGTTTTATTGTAGCCCTGAGAGTGCAATTTCTGCATTTCTGCTTGCGTAAAATATTGATATTTGTCTCGAATATCTTGTGGGATATCAACAAATTCTATTTGAATTTTTTTTCGCAATGAATTAAATACAGATTCACCTAACTCAAAAAATGTTCTTGCTTTTCCTGTTCCTAAGTTGTAGATTCCAGATTCAACTCTATGGTGCATTAAAAAATTACAAACACTAACTACATCTTTAACATAAATAAAATCTCTTAGCTGTTTGCCATCTTCAAAGTCTGAATGATGCGACCTGAAAAGTTTTAGTTTGTCTGTTGATTGTATTTGATTAAAAGCATGAAACACAACAGATGCCATTCTGTTTTTGTGATACTCATTAGGTCCATAAACATTAAAAAACTTCAATCCTACCCAATATGGAGGTGTTTCTGTTTGCTTTATTACAAATTTATCAAATTCATTTTTAGATATTCCATAAGGATTGAGTGGCTTCAGTTCGCCAATTATTTTATGGGAGTCATTATAACCTAAAGAACCATCACCATAAGTGGCAGCCGAAGAAGCATATACTAAAGGAATACTATACTTTATACATTTCTCCCACATTTCAATCGAATAGTTTAAATTCAATTTATTTAAAATATTAAAGTCAAACTCTGTAGTATCTGTTCTAGCTCCAAGGTGATAAATAAAATCAATATTAGAATGATTTTTATCTAACCATTCAAAAAAAATATTTCTATCAATCTTTTCTATAAATGACTTATATACAAGATTTCTATTCTTTATTTCTGAATTAAAATCATCAACTAAGATAATATCTTTTATACCCTTATTATTTAGTTTAGCAACTAATGCACTTCCAATAAATCCAGCAGCTCCCGTAAGGACTATCATATTAGCTCTATATTATAATAATTATTTATTGTTTGCAAATTTAGTGTTTTTACTTTAGAGTTATGCAAGTATTCTATTGATTTTTTTCCTATTTCACCCATATCATTAGAAAGTTCATTAACATAATGATTTATATGCTTATTTATTACTTCCTCATCAAGAGTTTGAGCATGATATTTAACCCATTCCAATACTTCCTCAGAGTTTTCTTTTGCGTACACAATACTTTGCCTAATAATTTCACTAATTATTTGAATTTGTTCTTTTGAAAAACTTTTTTTCGCCAAAAATATTCCTAATGGAACAGGAAGTCTGTATGTATTATACCATATTTTCCCCAAATCAATTATTTCTATAAGCCCTTTTTCTTTATAAACAAATCTATCTTCATGAATTATTACACCCGCGTCCACTTTGTTACTCAAAATACTATCCATAATTTCATAAAAAATCATTTGTTTTTTGACGAAAGGATTTTTAAAAAAAGTATTAAGCAATAAGTTAGCACTTGTATATTCTCCGGGTATTGCAATAGTTGGATTTTTTAAAATAAGTTCTTTTTTCTTAGCAACCAATAAAGGTCCATCTTGCAAGCCAAAAGCAGAACCGCTATTCAAAACGACATAATTATCTGCTACAAAAGGTAAAATTGCAGAACTTGCTTTGGTAATATCGTATTTATGATTTAAGGCTGATGAATTAAGTTCTGAAATATCAGACATAATTATTTCAAACTCAAAATTGTACAAATCAACTTTCTTATGTACAATTGCGTACATAAGAAAAGTATCATTTGGGCAAGTAGAAAACGCTAATGAGGTTCTAAATGTTTTCAAGCAATCAAATATCTTTTAATGTGAAGATATTTAACAAACGCAAGCATCTGTATATTTAGTATAACTATGTGTTATTTGTTGTTTTTAGCGTTTTTATTATTTCTTCTATTGTTTTTCTTATCTCCTTTACATATAGGTGAGGCTTCTCTATGCTTCTTATGATGTGGCTTATGAAGACTTATTTTTTTAAAGTGCTTAGTAAATTTAGAAAACTGCTCTTGTGTTAAAACTTCTTTAACTTGCATAAAATGTTCAATAGTAGCTAACTGTAAGTCTTTTTCTAAACTTCCAATGTGTTCTGCCAAAGTTTGAAAGTCAGAAATATTAATTGGCTCTTCCAACAACTTATCAATAATTTGAGTTCGGATATTTTTTATTGAGTCAATATATAAAAACATAATTTCTCTATGAGCATTTCGTAATTCAACAAATGGTATTTCTTGTTCTGCTGTAAGCTGCAAATCAGAGACTATACATCTGTTGTTTTTCTTGTGATGACTATATTCTTTGTCAAATTGTTTTGGAACTTGTTTTTCTCTTGGGAGAAGAAATAAAGTTAGCATTATTGAAATATTAATCAATAACAATATAAATAATAATATTAATGTTAAATTTTTGCTTTTGTGTGTTTCCATATTAAAAATGATTTAAGTAATTATTTATCTTCTTGAATTAAAAAAAACTCTGAAATATCTGAACTTGAAATTCCTGCCCAATATAAATCTTCAATAGTTTCTGTTTCTTCTGACAATTCTGATATTGTTGTTTCTGAAAACATAGTTTTATTTATATAAAACCCAAATACTATTCCTACAACTACTGACAGAACAAAAGTTATAATTGTTGATTTCCTCGAAAATAACACCTTAATTAAGTATTGTAACTCTGATAATTCTGTATTTTCTTGAGATTGAATTTTGGCAAGAGTAGCATCTGTAAAAAATGGTGAAGTTTCTGGAAAGTGATTTGCCATAGAAGTAAAAATAGAATTGGCTTTTTGAATTCGGATAAAAAATGCTTTACACGAGCTACATTTTTCGATATGCAAACGCATATTTTTATCAACTTCCGTTATGGATTCAAATTCGTTATTAATTAAAAACTTTTTTACTTTTTTGCAGTTCATAATCATTTTGACAATCAAACTTTCAAAAACTTGCGATATCTTGTTAATTAAACATTTTATTGTTTTAATATATCTAGTTTTTTTTGCAATTTAAGTTTAGCTCTGTGCATTAGTGATTCTACCGAAGACAACGAAATACCAAGTAAATTAGATATTTCCTTATATGGTATTCCCTCAATTTTGTGCATCACAAAAACTGTTCTTTGTTTTTCGTTAAGTGTTTGCAAAGCATTGTGTATTAATTGAGCAAGCTGCTTGCTTTCCATATTATACAAAGTCTCATTTGAATCATTTTGTGATTGTATATTTTCAAAAGCGTAATAATCATTTATTGATTTGTTTTCAAAATACTTGCGATTTTTCTTCGTATAATTAATTGACTTATTAACTGAAATTCTATAAATCCAAGTAGATAAAGACGAATCTTGTCTAAATTTTTTTATGCTTCTAAACACTTCAATAAATACTTCTTGAGTAATGTCTTCGGCATCTTCAAAAAATGGAACAAATGATAGAGCTGTTTTTAATATCTTATTTTTATATGTGTCAATTAGTTCTTTATATGCTTTTTCTTCAGCATTTTTTAAGCGTTCAACAAATTCCTGCTCATCGTACATTTTATCAACTTCACTTTTTTTCAATTATTATTCAATGACAATATCAAATGGCAATCTTGTCATAAAAACTTCGTTAGATTCTATTTCTTCGATATGTTTCAAAAATGGATATTGTTTTTTTATTTTTTGTTCAAAAGATTTTGATGCATAAGTATTCATCAAACTACTGATAATTTCATCGTAAAAATCTTTTTGTTTTGGAAGTTCAACAATCGAATAGTCTTTTAAATCAGCCAATTCAGCACTAATTGCAATCGCCTTGTCAAGTCCTCCAATTTCATCAACCAAATTAATATTTTTAGCATCATAACCTGTCCAAACTCTGCCCTGCCCTATTTTATCTACTTCAGATTTCTCCATTTTACGACCATTGGCAACATGAGTAATAAAAGTATCATAAATATCCTCGATATTTTCTTGTATAAAGTTTCTTTCTGAAGGGGTTAATGCTCTAATCATTGACGGCATATCCGCATATTCGTTAGTTTTAACTACATCAAAAGTAACTCCGAGTTTATTTTTGAAAAACTTATCTAAATTAAACATTAATCCAAACACACCTATTGATCCGGTCAATGTTGTATGTTGGGCTACAATTTTTGAAGCACCACAAGCAATGTAATATCCGCCTGAGGCAGCAAGATTGCCCATAGATATAACTACTGGTTTAGCTTGATTGAGCAATATTACCTCTCTCAAAATTATATCTGAAGCTAAAGCACTTCCACCCGGAGAATTTATGCGTAAAACAACTGCCTTAATTTTATTATCAAGTCGAGCATCACGCAAAACTTTTGATAAGTCATCACTGCCAATACTTGTTTCACTTCCTTTGCCCATTCCAATTTCTCCTGTAGCATAAACGATAGCAATTTTACTATCATTTTTTTCTTTATAAGTACTTTGATAATGTTTTACATACTTGTACATACTGACAGTTTCTAACTTATTGATATCCTTTTTTGAATTAGTTTTGTTTTTAAGTATTTCAAGAACTTCATCTTTGTATAATAAACTATCTATAAGTTCATACTTTAATGCGTCTGAAGCTTTTCTAACCATATACTTTTCAGCATACATATCTAATGTTTCAACAGGAATACCTCTTGAAACAGAGATGTCTTCCTTAAACTTACTCCAAATAGAATTTAGTAGCACAGTGTATTGTTCTCTGTTTTCATCACTCATTTTATCCAAAACATAAGGTTCTATTGCACTTTTAAATTTCCCATGTCTTAAAATTTGAGTTTCAATATCTAATTTACTAAAAGTGCCTTTTAGAAAATATAATTGTGAGGCTAATCCTCTAAAATCAACTTCCCCTTCTGGAGTAAGATAAATTTTATCAGCAATTGAAGATATATAATATGCTTTTTGTGAATAATCATCAGCGTATGCAATTATAAATTTGCCTTGTTCTTTAAAGTAAATTAAAGCATTTCTAATCTCTTCAAGAGTTGACAAATCTGGCAATAATGATGATGGTTCGATAAACATTCCACTTATTTTATCATCTGTTGCAGCATTTTTAATTGAGTTTATCATATCTAAAAGACCAATTGTTTGAGATGATTTCATGCTAATAAAATCTATGTCATTAATAGGATTTTTAGAAGCCCTTTCTGCCATTTGAAAATCAAAATCTAAATGTAGAATTGAATTAGTTTTGATGTCAATTTTTTTATCTTTTGAAGATGATGAAATTATTCCTCCAATAATAAAAACAAATAAAAGAATTAAAATAATGCTTGAAAACAAGCAACCTAATGTGTTAGCAAGTACTGTCCTAAAGAAGTTTTTCATGATAAATCAAATTAAAAAAAACAAATTTACATAAATTTAGTTATCAAATTAATAAGTGTATTTAATTTTTTAAAAAATATTTAGTTTAACCCATTGAGCAATTTGGAAAATAAATAAAAATTCCTTCAATTTCCCGAAGAAATTCGGATATTCA
>CAZKDV010000073.1:0-5471 GCA_964551645.1 uncultured Bacteroidales bacterium
TTGCCAAAATCGCAATTCCAAGGCAAATTAGCCGAAGCATAATATAATGCTCCCGGAATAACTTCATCTTCATCATCATTCAGAGTGTAGAAACTATTATTGCCGTCGATAGTGGCAATAGTATAAAAGTTAGTGCCATCATCAACCCAAATATCATAACTGTAGGGTTTATATCCGCCCATAGTTTCATAGTGTTCCATAATCTGTATGACATAATTTTGATGAGATTCTTCAAAGAATAAGCCTATTTTGATTGTTTTATGCCAATCTTTTTGCTCACTAAAGTGTCCACACTTATGCTTAGAAAGCACAGTGTAGGTTCTACTTTGGTTATCAGGATTAGTATAAAAATCAGCAAGTTCGTAGCGTTTTTGTCCAACATTTTTGGTTGAATCAAATATTCTCCAATCTGCTCCGTCTTTATAGCAAGCTACAAATTTTGAAACATCCTTATCCCAGGTATCTGGAGAAAAGACAACTTTATTTCTTCCATCAGTAATTTCTGGATCAAATGTTGCGATACAAATTGTTGGAGCTTGTGGAATTGCTGAATACCAGACGTATGTGTTACTGGTAGCGATACAATTTCCTGCACGAACTTCCAATTCATATTCTTGATATTCACCCATAGCGTATGAAGCCTCCAAAGTGCTTTCTCCTTCTTTTCCATTCCAGATATAAATATCATATTCGTATTCTGGATCTGCGATCAAAGTTGCTATTTCTCCGTGACAAAGCCCTTCTTCTGTGGCTACATTAGTGGAATATTCTTCCAAGTTTGGAAGAGGAAAGTCATGATGTTCTACCATTACTGAAATTGTTCCTTCGATACAAGCATTACCAAGTTCCAAGATATAAGCTCCTGGTTCAGTAATATGGATATTAGGACTTATATCTCCTGTGCTCCAGTTGGTATAGAACCAACCTTCTCCCACATCCAGTTCTACATTTACTTCCTCATTGCAAAATAAGTAATAATCTTCCAATTCTGGAATCTCTCTTGGTAATGGTGGAGATAGGTAAAAGCTGTCTATGGTAGTCCCGCATGCATTTTCAGCGATGAAATGATACCATCCTGGTATATATTCCCACAAATTACCACTTTCTCCTACTTTGATTGTTGTGCCATCTTTTTGCCATTTATAATTATAAATTATAGAATAATCTATATTATTTTTAACACCAATAGTATAATAGTATAGTCCACAGTTCCACAGAGTATCCTTAGTCTCGTTGAAAACACCATCTCCACCTACTATTTCAAAGTTAGCATGAGGTGGTGCCTCGTCGTAGAGGTGAACATATAACCATTTCATAATAGAATTTTTTTTTTTACTATAAACGATAAATGAACCATCAGGGACAAAAAAAAATTGATTATCAGCATTCTCATAATTGTAATAATTAACAGTTAAATCAATATCATATATATACCAATCAACTGTAGTTGTCCCTGGATAATAGAGACAGAATGTTTCTGTGTGGTCAACACAGAATTGAATTGATGCTCCATCTTTATATTCTTCCATGTTAATATAGATTGTATCTGCCTCAACTTGGCTTATGCCAAGGAAGCTGATAAGTAAAACAAATAATAATAAACTTCTTTTCATAAATTTTTAATTTTTAGTTTTTAAATTTTTTTTTTGGTTTTAAAAGAATTATAAAATTTTATAATATTTTTTTAAGTTTGTTTTTCAATAAAAAATTAAGGAGGCTTTTTTGGGCAATTTTCAATATTAAATTTAATTGTTTTCATATTTTTTTGAGTTTTTATAAAAAAAACAGCGTGGGCTAATTCCAATTTTACTCGTGTCCGTAGCCCGACCAAAGGCTAAACTGCAAAGCAAAAAGGAACGCCCACGCTTTACCGTAGGCGTTTCCACTTTCACTTCCCCGCAGTTATGAAAAATTGGTCGTATTTCGGACACGGGAATTTTAAAGCGAAACGCTAATATTTTTTAATTTTTTATTTCTTCATATTCATTATTTTTATTGATTAATGTTCGATAAAAAAAAGTTTAAGAGCAAGGGAGTGAAATTAAAAGCACTTCCTTAACTCTATTTTTACAATGGGCAAAAGTAAATATTTTTTTTAATAATAGCAAAACGGTTTATATTTTATCCCAATAATCTTTAAGTAAGATTTTCGATGCTTAGTGAAAGTTTTTATTTAATTTCGCAATTATTCAATTTATATTTATGTTATATTTATGAAGTTATTATTTTTAACAAGTCGTTTTCCGTATCCTTTAGAAAAAGGTGATAAGTTGCGGAGTTATTATTTGTTGAAGGAGTTATCTAAATATCATGAAATTACTTTGATTGCTTTGTCTGACATAGCTGTTGAGGAAGCTCACATCAAACATCTTCAGACATTTGTTTCCGAAGTTCATGTTTTTCAACTTGGCAAATATTCAAAATGGATAAATACAGCAAAAGCCTTATTTTGTAGCTATCCCTTTCAAGCAGGCTACTTTTATAATAAAAAAATAAAAAAGGATATTGACGAAATTATAGAAACACTCAATCCTGAACATATTTTTTGTCAATTGTTGCGAACTGCTTTGTATGTTAAGGATAAAACTTCAATTTCTAAAACAATAGATTATCAAGATGCTTTTTCGCACGGGGTGAAACGAAGATTGATAAAGATAAAAAATATCGTACTTACTCAACTATTGAAAATTGAATATAAAAAGTTGCAAAAATTTGAACGAAAAATATTTGATTGGTTTACTAATAAAGTAATCATCTCGGAAGCTGACCGAAAATTTATTCCTCACAAAGACAATAGCCAAATTCATATTATCAAAAATGGTGTTGATTTTGATGCCTTTGATATTGACAAATTTACAAATGTTGAAAAAAAGTTCGACTTGCTATTTACTGGAAACATGAATTATCCTCCTAACATTAATTGTGTTGAATATATTGCTAAGCGAATTTTACCTTTATTGACAGATGAATATCCTGATATTAAACTTGCTTTTGTAGGAATTAATCCTCCTCATAGCGTACAAAAGTTACAAAACAACAATATTATCGTTACAGGTTGGGTTGAAGATATTAAACAATATTATGCTCGTTCAAAAGTATTTCTTGCTCCTATGCAAATAGGAACTGGTTTGCAAAACAAAATGCTTGAAGCAATGGCTATGAAGTTGCCTTGCATTACAACCGAACTTGTTAATAATCCCATCGGAGGCACGCATGGAACTCATTTGTTGCTTGGGCAAAATCCCTTAGAAATAGCTGACTTGGTGAAGCAATTGCTCAAAAACGAAGAATATGCTCAAACAATCGGCAACAATGGCTATAACTATGTTATAGAGCATTTTTCGTGGGAATACCATGTTAGATTGTTGAATGATATAATTGAAGGAAATTAACACATTTTTAAAAAAATTTTAACTTAATAGCTTTATGGGTAGTATATTTGTTATTATACTGTACTTTACTGTTCCTATTTTAATAATGTATCTTGAGCTCAACTTTTCATTTGTCAAAAAAATAGGCGGAGTTTTGTTGGCATATATAGTTGGAATAATTATAGGAACTACGAGTTTACCAATGCTAATAGGAGAAGACGCACAAGAACTGATTTCAACAATTGCCATTGCATTTGCACTTCCGCTATTGCTTTTTTCAATGAATATAAAGGCATGGGCTAAGCAAATTAAAACAACTATGCTTTCTCTGCTCACTGGAGTTTTATCCTTGCTTATTGTTGTTATTGTCGGTTTTTTCGCATTTCGCAATGTAATTCCTGAATTGTGGAAAATTGCCGGAATGTTAGTTGGTGTTTATACAGGCGGAACGCCCAATCTTGCTTCTATTAAAATTGCTTTAGATGTTGATAGTGATGTTTACATTTTAGCACACACTTATGATATGATAGTTAGTGCTGTTTTTATATTATTTGTTATGTCAATAGGCAAACAGTTGTTGCTAATGTTTCTTCCTGCATATAATTTCAAACAAGCTAGCAAAACATTGGAAGAAGCGCAAAAAGATAAAGAAACCAATAAAAAACATCAAAAGCTAAATAAATCTGTAATACTGCCTTTAATGTTTGCCTTTATTTTAAGTATAGTGGTTGTAGCAATAGGTGGAGGATTAAGTTTTTTAGTTCCCGAAAGTATGACTATGGCTGTGTCAATTCTTGGCATTACAACTTTTGCTATTATTGCATCTTTATTTAAGCAAGTTAATCAAATACGATACACTTTTGATTTTGGCATGTATTTTATTTTTGTTTTTAGCATTGTTGTTGCATCTATGGCAGATTTTAGTAATTTTTCAATAAAACATCTTAACTTATTGATTTATATTACTATGGGTGTTTTTGGTTCTTTTATTATTCATGTCTTACTTGCAAAAATTTTCAAAATAGATACCGACAATGTGATTATTGTTTCCACTGCTTTAACATGCTCACCTCCTTTCGTGCCTATGGTTGCCGGTGCCATCAAAAATAGAGAAATAATTATTTCGGGAATTACTGTTGGCATCATAGGATATGCAATTGGAAATTATTTAGGAATTTCTGTAGCCTACATTTTAAAATATTTCTTTTATTAAACAAACAAAATAATAGGAACTATGAAAATAAAAATTGTATTTATTTCATTATTATTCACATTTAGTTCAATAATGCTAATTGCTCAAGATACAATAGTAGTTAACAAGGTGAAAACTGGATGGAATTTTGGTTTGTTGCCATCTTTAGCCTTCGACTCTGATTTGGGCTTGCAGTATGGCGCTTTGGTTAACTTTTTCTACTATGGTGATGGCTCGACTTATCCCAACTATAAACATTCATTTTTTGTTGAAATAGCAAGAACAACTAAGAGTGGGGCTAAAAATCAATTGTTTTATGATTCAGGGCATTTGTTTAAAGGCAAGGATATAAGATTGACAGCCGATGCAAGCTGGCTAACTGAGCAGGCTTTAGATTTTTATGGCTTTAATGGTGCAGAGGCTAATTTCAATAGTAATTATGCAGATGTTGATTCAGATGAATATATTTCAAGAATGTTTTATAGACATGAAAGAAAGTTATTAAGATTATACGCCGATTTTCAAGGAAATATTACATCGAAAAAATTTAGATGGCTTGCGGGGCTTGGCATGTATGACTATCAAATAGGAAAAGTTGATATTAATAGACTGAATAAGGGAAAAAATGATGCTGATAAATTGCCAGACACTACTTCATTATACGAACATTATGTTGATTGGGGATTTATTTCAAAAGATGAAGCCAAAGGCGGAAACTTAAAGATGATAAAAGCAGGATTTATTATTGACACAAGAGATATTGAAGCTAATCCCAGCAAAGGATTGTGGAGCGAAATGCTTGTTCAGTCAGCACCTTCTTTTTTGGGAAACAAAAGTGATTTTGTTAGGCTATCTGTAATTCACAGACAATATTTTACTCTTTTGAAAAATAAATTAACTTTTGTGTA
>CAZKDV010000073.1:5481-12316 GCA_964551645.1 uncultured Bacteroidales bacterium
ATAGACTCGGATATCAATCAAGTCTTGCGGGAAAAACTCCGTTTTACTATCAAGCTTTATTGCTAAATTCATTTTCTTCTGCCTCAATTGTTGAGGGAGTTGGAGGCTCAAAATCATTAAGAGGTGTGTTGAGAAATAGAATAGTGGGCGATGGCATCGTCTATGCTAATGCTGAATTTAGGTATAAATTTTGGCAATTTAACATATTTAACCAGCATATATACTTGGCGCTCAATCCATTTATTGATGCGGGGAGAGTTACAAAGCGGATTGAACTTGAAGTGAAAGACGAGTTTAAACCTCACTTTAACATAGAGCGTGATGTTATGCATTACTCACTTGGATGTGGTTTGCATGCTGCAATGAATGAGAATTTTATTCTGTCAATCAATGCTGGTAAGCCTATGAGTAAGCAAGACGGTAGCTTGGGCTTATATATAGGCACAAATTGGTTGTTCTAACTTTTTTAAAAAAATCGTTTTCTTGTGTTTTTATTAAGAACTTTATCAATTTCATTGATTGCTTTGTTTTTGCGAGTATTTATTGTGCTACCGTCAATAATGTGATAATTGTGTTCGTAATATTTTAATTCTTTAACAAACAATTCAAACAATTCATCACCTTTATCATGGTTTTCTCTTAACAAATCATTTTCCCACGGAATATCATTTTTGCATAGTAAAATCAAATTATAGTCTTGATTTTTAGCTAAGTTTAGTATAGAATCATTGCAAAATCCATATTTTACTATACTCCATATTTTGATATTAATAAATTCGGTATCGCATATTAGCAGTTTTGTTGCCTCTTTTATTGAATTTTGTTCGGATTTATACTGCTGTTCTGCAATATAAAGCAAATCTTCAGACTTATATATTCCATTCTTTTTCATTAAATAATCTCGTGCAAATTCTTCAACCCAAATAGTTTGATAATGAGCTGCTAATTCTGAGGCTAAAGTAGTTTTGCCTGTAGATTCGGGACCTGTTATTGCAATTTTAATAAGTTTGTTTGAAGCGACTTTTTCCATGAATAATATCCAATTATTGCTAAAATTGTAAAAATAAAATATAAAACTGAAAAGGCATATAATTCTTTGTAAATATACATTCCCACACAAGTTAAATCAATAACTATCCAAGCCAACCAATTTTCGAGTATTTTCTTTGCCATCCAAAAAGTAACAACTATTCCGCCGGCGCTAGTAAAAGCATCTAAGTAAGGCAGAGAAGCGTCTGTATATTTTTGAGCTATATAGCCTAAAACAACAACCATTAATGCAATCAGTACGGTATTGTGTATCAAAACCTTGTGTTTTATTTTTTGAACGGGCAAGTCGTTTGAACTATTTCCACCATATAACCAGTTGTACCACCCATAAAGTGTTAAGCCAAAATAAAATATTTGCAAAATGAAATCGTAATATAATTTTGCTTGAAAAAAAACAAACATTGACAAACTGACATTTATTAAGCCTATGGGCCAGCAAAGGATATGTTGACGGGTAGTAAGCCAAACCCCAATGCCACCTATTATAGAAGCTATAACTTCAATTTTGTTTGTAAGTATCCATTCAAGAATAATGTTTAGCATATTTTTTTGTCAATTTCTTATGGTTTGCAAATTTAGTTTGAAAAAATTAGATTGAAAAAGAATTTACTTCGCAAAATATTCAAATATTCATTATTTTTGTAAAAATTAAAATTAAGGTTATGAAAAATAAAAATATAATTTTTGTAATAATTCTTGCGTTTACATTTATTTTAACAAGTTGTTTGACAGTTGAAAAAAAAACATATACTTTTGAATTGACAAGTAAGAATACAGGAAAATTAACTATTAAGTATTATAATATTATGTCTTCTTCTAAAAGCCTTTTTGATTATGAAGACTATTTAGATGAGGACTATGAATATGATGAGGACTATGATTTTGAAGATGAAGATGAATATGCTGTTGAAGATAATAATGAAAATGAAGAGCCTAATGAAGCAGAGGCAGATTTTGAAGAACTTGTTTTTAAATATCTTTTAGGAGATAAAATAGAAGAAGAATATCCAATGGCAACAAACTTTAACAAGCGTTTATTTGAGGAAGATGGTGTGCTTTGTGGAGTAGTTACAATGGAATTTAATAGTCTTGAAGCAGTAAAGTTATTTAAACATTCTAAAAAAACTCCTATTATGTTTAGCATAAGTAGCGCTATAGATTCTGAATATTATGAAGATTCAAATGGCGACTTTGGAAATGCAGATTATATGAATGTAGTTTTTTGGAAATCAAACAAAAAGAAATTGCAACTCACAACAACTGTATCAGAGCCTGATGATAAAACTGAGTCTTTGTTGCCTTATTATCTAAAGTGGAAAATGTAATTTTCAAATTAAGGGTTGTTAGCTCAGTTGGTTTAGAGCGCATGCTTGACAGGCATGAGGTCATTGGTTCGATTCCAATACAACCCACTTCCGAATAATATCTTGTTTTTCATTGCTTTGTCTGATTTTCAGACATATACAATGTTTTGAAGGCATACCTATCCATAATTTTCAGTTTTATTTGTTTTTATTACAAGAAAGTATATACATTTGTAAAAAAATAAACTTATAAAGTTTAAATTTAGATATTTGTTAATATAATAATAAAAAAATGAATAAATAAAAGATTATTAAAACATATTAGCGTTTCGCTTTAAAGTTCCTGTATCAGAAACCTTGCAAGAATTTCTTAACATCACAGGAAAGTAAAAGTGGAAACGCCTACGATAAAGCGTGGGCGTTCCTTTTTGCTTTGTGATGTGGGTTTTGCAAGGACCTCTGATACAAGTAAAGGGAATTAGCTCACGTTCCTTTTTATAGAACTTTTGAAGTTATGCTACTAACAAAAGTAACTATGAAAATCATCAAATCTAACCACCAATATTTTCCAAAAATACCTCCTTAATTTATTATTTGATTTTGAACATATTTACAAGAATTTGTAAATGATTTTAGAGAATTATTATGAGGTTTTATAATTGTCTAAAATCAAAATGGTTTTAACTATCAAACAATATTATTAAAAGAGTATTTTTCAGATACAGTAGTAGATATTTTAGGTGATTTTACTCATCGCTACGATAAATATGAATCAAAAACGATTGTAAATGTATTGTTTGTAAATAATGATAAATAAAATTGAAATAATATGAATGCAATCAAGTCGAAAATCAAAAAGATAGTTGATAAATGCTGGATATTAACTGATAATTTAAATTACGAAATCGTACTAGAAAATAAGGCTAAACCTTTTCAATTAGAAAAACCATGTTTTATTGATGATGCTGTTAACAAATCATACAAGCTAGATAATGAAAAGTGGACACACTCAGAGTACATTAAAATATTAAAAAAAAGAATAATTATTGAACCTGATTATTCTTATTGTATTACAAATTTCAATAAAATAATCGTTTCAAGTGCTTTTTATCCAAATCTTATCCCATCTTTTCCAAGATACCTATTTAATCGTCTATTTAAACATAGAAAATATTTTAATAAAGTAATACTTTTTGATGGTCAGGTTGGGTGTAATTATTTTCATTTTTTTTCTAACATCATTAATAAAATTTTTCTTATAGAAAAAAATGAAAATTATCTTAATATTCCAATGATAATTGGAGAAAAAACATATAACACAAAGCATTTTCAGTATTTATTAAATAATTCAAATTTCAAACAGTACAACTGGATTATTCAAAAAAACAATGAATATTTTATTGTAGATGAACTTATATTTATTAATCCATTGCCTTATAAAAAAGAATATTTTGAAAAGATTAAAAAAATTTTAATAACAAAAGACAGCACCGACAATAGAAGAGTCTTTCTAAACAGGAGTAAGGATGTTGGGAGATATATCGAAAACTTACATGAAATCGAACCAATCCTTAATAAATTTAATTTTAAAATTGTTGATACAAATAATACAACATTAGATTTTCAAGCGAATTTATTTAACTCAATTCAATTTCTGATTAGTATTCATGGAGCGGGAGAAACAAATATTATTTTCAGTAAAAAGAACTTGAGGTTTTTGGAAATAAACCCTGCTAATAGAATTGCATGTCAATTCTATTGGTTATCTAAAGAGTTAGGAATTGAATATTATGATGTTATTTTAGGAGGTGATTTACCTATGCCTTATACATATCCCACAGAAGGAGGATTTTATCTTGAACCAAAAAAATTTGAAGAAGCAATAAATCGAATGATTAACCACATATAAAACTATGTATAAAACCCATTGTGTTTTTAATAAATAAAAAAATTGTTCTATTTACAAAAACTATTCTTGACGATATTTAAGTCTATTTTTGAATGAAAACAAAGTAAATTGACTTTTTAAAATATGGCTACCTATCTGATTATCATGCAAATACATGAATCACTTTGTACATAAAATCAAAAAGCTAATTTTATTTCACTTGCTATAATTATAAACTAAAATATTACTAACAAAAAAATGAGGCTATACTATGTAAAGCCTCATTTTTGATAAAAAACACTTAGTTGTATTTTACTAATCTTCGTATTCTTTCAATATTTCTTTAACATTGTCTGGTGACACTCTACCATAAGTCTTTTCTCCTATCATTACAACTGGAGCAAGCCCACATGCACCAACACAACGCAAGCAAGAAAGAGAGAATTTGCCGTTTGGAGATGTTTCTCCTACTTTAATGTTAAGTATTCTTTTAAACTCTTCCAATACTTTTTCAGCTCCTCTAACATAGCATGCTGTACCTGTACAAATAGATATTGGATGCAAGCCTTTTGGAGTCATCGTAAAGAAAGAATAAAAAGAAACTACTCCATACACTTTAGCAATTGAAATGTTTAGTCCTTCAGCTACAATTTCTTGTACTTCTTCAGGAAGATATCCAAACACTCCTTGTGTTTTATGAAGAACATTAATTAATTCTCCGGCTTCATTATTAAATGATTTACAGATATCTTTAATTTGTTGTATCTGATTTGGTTTTAATTCTAATTTTATATGTGACATAATAATATCTCCTTTAAGGTTGTTACTGAATTAGCTATGTTTTTTTGCTTTGTCAAAATAATGTGTATGAAGCAATTTGTGTGATAAATCTGACAATGGTGCTCCAAGATATTCTTCATACAATTTGATAATTTCAGGATTTTCATGAGATTTTCTAATAACTTTAGCTTCATCTTCAGAATAAATTGCTTTTTGACGCGCTTTAAGAATCTCACTATTTCCATGATGCAAAGGTTGCCCGCCACCGCCGATACAACCGCCAGGACATGCCATAATTTCAATCGCATGATATTCACTTTCACCTCTTTCTATTTCTTCAAGAAGTTTTCTAGCATTTCCAAGTCCGTGAGCAACACCTATATTAAGTTTTATTCCGTCAACATCAACAACAGCTTTCTTAATCCACTCCATTCCTCTTAATTGTTCAAACTCAATTTTTTCAAGTTTCTTGTTAGTGTAAAATTCATAAGCTGTACGAACTGCAGCTTCAATTACACCACCTGTAGTACCAAAAATAACTGCAGCTCCTGTTGATTCTCCCATTGGACGGTCAAAATCTTCATCAGTAAGTTCTGTGAAATTTCTTACAGATTGCTTAATTAATGATGCTAACTCTCTTGTAGTAATTGAGTAATCTACATCAGGATTGCCATCAACTTTAAACTCATCTCTCTGAGCCTCATACTTTTTGGCTAAACAAGGCATAACCGAAACCACTACAAGGTCTTCTCTCTTAACACCTATCTTATCAGCAAGATATGTTTTTGCAATTGCTCCAAACATTTGTTGTGGTGATTTTGCAGTTGAAGGAATATCGCGTAATTCAGGGAATTGTTTTTCAAAGAAATTAACCCATGCAGGACAACAAGAAGTTAAAATTGGAAGTTTTACATTTTTATCTCCGTTCAAATGTTTTTTAAGTCTATCTAGTAATTCAGATGCTTCTTCCATAATTGTCAAGTCTGCAGCAAAATCAGTATCAAAAACATATTTGAAACCTAATCTTCTCAATGCAGCAACCATTTTACCTGTAACCAATGTACCCGGTGCCAAACCAAACTCTTCTCCCAATGCTGCTCTAACAGCAGGTGCAGTTTGAACTATCACAGTTTTTGTTGGGTCTGCTAAGGCTCTAACAACATCAATGCTATGGTCAACTTCAGTAAGTGCAGCCGTTGGACAAACAGCAACACACTGACCGCAATATGTACATGTAGATTTTTCAAGATTCATTTCAAAAGCAGGTGCAACAACGGAATTAAATCCTCTATTGATTGCTGATAACACCCCACAAGTTTGTACTTCATTACACATTAACTCACATTTACGGCACAAGATACATTTATCAACATCTCTAATAATTGATGGAGATGTATCTTTTCTGTATTTGGATTGTTCACCTTTATAGTGAATTTCTCTAATACCCATCTGCTGAGCCATGGTTTGCAAGTCGCAATTTCCACTCTTAGTACAAATTAAGCAATCTGATGGGTGGTCAGAAAGAATTAATTCTAATACGGTTTTTCTGGCATTCAATACTCTAATATTATGAGTATTGATTGACATATTTGGTTCACACTTAGTAACGCATGAAGGAGCTAAATTTCTTCTCCCTTCAACTTCAACTACACAAATACGGCAAGCACCCGGTTTGTTCTCTACACCCATATCGTCTAATTTCATGTGGCAAAGTGTAGGTATATCTATGTTTACTTTCCTAGCTGCTTCCAGAATTGTAGTTCCCTTAGGTACTTCAATTGTCTGATTATCAATTTTTATTGTTATATTTTCC
>CAZKDV010000074.1:0-12244 GCA_964551645.1 uncultured Bacteroidales bacterium
TATTTACCGACATTTCATTAAAAATAGGCACTTTCTTAAAAATTAGCCATTAGCTCTATTTTTGAAGTTTTATTAGCAAAACAAGATTATACTTTTTTATATGTTGTAAAATTCATATAAATTTGCATATTATTCCATTTGAAAATGAATTCAGAAAAAAACATATATTTAGAAAGAGGATTTAATAAAACGCCTTTACAGAATGATCCAATTTCTCCACAAGTTCTTCGCTCTTGTAACCAAAAACCGTCATTAGCTTATATTGACAATGAAATTAGTGGCATCAATGAATCGTATAGCTTTAATGAAAGTATTACTGAGGTTAAGTTCAAAAACGACAGAAAAGAGTTTTTTATCATTTGCAATGATTTGAAACTAACTATAGGCGATTTAGTAGCAGTAGAAGCAAGTCCAGGACATGATGTAGGAATTGTTACTTTGTTCGGCTTTTTAGCTGAAAAACAATTAAAATTGAAACAAGGAGAAAAAAAAGAAGAGCTAAAAAAGGTTTTTCGTAAAGCTAAAACATCTGACATTAGTAAGTGGATTAGTGTAATTGAAGGCGAAAGAAATGTACTTCTCAAAGCAAGGCAAATAATTTCAGAGTTCAAACTAAACATGAAGCTAAATGATGTTGAATATCAAGCTGATGGAACAAAAGCATATTTTTATTATACTGCCGATGATAGAGTTGATTTTAGAGAATTGATTAAACAATTTGCAAAAGAATTTAAGGTTAGAATTGAAATGAAACAAATTGGTGCGAGACAAGAATCTGCTCGATTAGGGGGGATAGGTTCGTGCGGTAGAGAATTATGCTGTTCTTCATGGATACATCACTTTTCCTCCGTATCAACAAATGCTGCAAGAGCTCAACAATTGTTACTTAATCCACAAAAACTGGCAGGACAATGCACTAAACTAAAATGTTGCTTAAACTATGAATATCCTGTTTATGTAGAAGCAATTAAAAAATTCCCAGATCAAAGCATAGTTTTGAAAACTGAAAAAGGAGATGCAGTACATCAAAAATCAGATATATTTAAAGCTCTAATGTGGTATTTCTACAAAAAAGATAAAACTAATTTATGGGCATTACCAATTGATTCCGTTAAATCAATAATTGCGATGAATAAAAAAGGGAAACTTGCAAGTAGTTTGGAAGAATATGCACAAATGGCTTCAGGAAATATTGATAGCGATGTAACTATTGACCAAAATGAAATCAGAAAAATGGAATCAAATGACTAAATATGAAGAAAATAAATTATCTGATTTTAATAACTTTAATATTTGTCTGTTCTTCATGTATAAAGCAATCTGAATATGCAAATGTAGTTTCCCTTCCTAACGAACAATGGGAAGCTGATAATATATTACAATTTAATCCAGTTATTCAAGATACACTTTCATCATACGATATTCATATTCACATTCGCAACACAAACGAATATCCCTATTCAAATATTTATTTATTTGTTGACATTATACAACCTGACAATACAATGCTTAAAGATACTGTTCAAGGAATACTTGCAGACAGTAAAGGCAATTGGCTCGGAAAAGGAAAAGGTAGAATTAAAAACAATGATTTTTTATACAAATATAATATAAAGTTTCAACAAAAAGGAAAGTATGTATTTGTTGTTGAACAAGCAATGAGAATACAAAATATTGAAGGAATTGTATCTATAGGAATGGAAATAGTGAAAAAATAGAATAAAATGGGACGAAAAGAGAATAAACGAAAAACAGATAAAAAAACACTTACACAAAAAATATGGTTGGCGTATTTGTTTTTAGTTATTTTTACAATATTATTTTTATTTGGAATTTCAATTGGAATGCTTGGACCAATTCCTGCATTTGAAGAATTGGAAAACCCTAAAAGTAATCTCGCTTCTGAGATAATAACAACAGATGGAGAATTATTAGGTAAATTTTATATAGAAAACAGAACTAATATTGAGTATTTTGATTTACCCGAACACCTTGTAAATGCTCTAATTGCTACTGAAGATGTGCGATTTCATAAACATTCAGGAGTTGACGGAAAAGGTCTCTTTCGAGTTTTATTCAAAACAATACTTCGTCAAGACAAAGGAAGTGGTGGAGGCAGTACACTTACTCAACAATTAGCAAAAAACCTATTTGAACGACCAAGAAATATTTCAAAAATCAAACTCATTACCATAAAATTGAGAGAATGGATTACTTCTGCAAAACTTGAAAAAAATTATTCTAAAGAAGAAATTCTTACAATGTACTTAAATACTGTTGATTTCGGACATCTATCCTTTGGGATTCAATCAGCATCTCAAACTTATTTCGGAAAATCTCCTGATAGTTTATCAATTGAAGAATCTGCAACACTTGTAGGAATGTTAAAAGCACCAACATTTTATAGTCCAATTCGCAATCCCGAAAGATCAACTCACAGAAGGAATGTAGTTCTTAGCCAAATGAAAAAATACGACTATATTACACAAACAGAATATGACTCATTGAAGTTAATTCCTATGAATACAAGTAAATTTCAAGTACAAGACCATACTGCTGGCATGGGAACATACCTAAGAGAATATTTGAGAAAAATTATGACCGCCGAAGAGCCATTTGAAAAAGATTTCAATAATAAACCAACATACTATGAATTAAAAGAAGAATGGGACAATAATCCTTTATATGGTTGGGTCAATAAAAATAAAAAACCTGATGGAACAAAATATAATATATACAAAGATGGCTTAAAAATATATACAACTATTGATTCTCGAATGCAAAAACATGCTGAAGAATCTGTTTATGGTCATGTTGGCACAAATCTCCAACCTGCATTTTACAATGAATGGAAAGGTATTAAGAATGCCCCATACGACCATACTATGAGTTCTAAAGACATTGAAAATCTATTAGAAAAACTTAAAAGAAGATCAGATAGATACTATTCAATGAAAAGAGAAAATGCTAGTGAAGATGAAATTAATAAAGCCTTTAATACACCAAAAGAAATGACCATCTTTTCATGGAAAGGAGAAATTGATACAACAATAACTCCTATGGATTCAATAAAATATTATCAATGGTTTTTGCAAGCTGGCTTTGTTGCCATTGACCCTCATACTGGCTATGTTAAAGCTTATGTTGGTGGTATAAATTACAAGTATTTTAAGTTTGATCATGCTTCGCAAGCAAAAAGACAAGTCGGCTCAACATTCAAACCTTTTGTTTATGCTTTAGCTGTTCGAGATTTACACTACTCGCCTTGTACAAAAGTACCTTGTGTTCCAGTTACAATTAATTTAGATAATGGGCAAACATGGACTCCAAAAAACTCAGGTGGTGTTAAAGAAGGCGAAATGGTTACTTTGAAATATGCACTTGCTTCCTCTGTTAACTGGATATCTGCATATCTTATTAAACAACTATCTCCACAAGGAGTAATTAAACTTGCAAGAAATATGGGCATTAAAAGTCCTATTCCTGAAGTTTATGCAATAGCTTTAGGTGTCCCCGAACTTACGCTTATGGAAATGGTTGGAGCACAAACAACATACCCAAATAAAGGAATATACACTACTCCTATTCTTGTTACTCACATTGAAGATAAAAGTGGAAATACGATACAATCTTTTATGCCAAATAAAAGAGAAGCACTTAACGAAGAAACTGCTTATGTTATGTTACAAATGATGAAAGGTGTAGTTGACCATGGAACTGGAGCAAGAATTAGAGGAACTTATAATATAACATACCCTATAGCAGGAAAAACTGGAACAACAGATAATAACTCTGATGGTTGGTTTATGGGTTTAACCCCTGATTTGGTTGCAGGTGCTTGGGTAGGTTGCCAAGTTATGCAAGTTCACTTTAGAACAACAGCAAGAGGACAAGGAGCAAATACAGCCCTCCCTATTTGGGCTAATTTTATAAAAAAAGTATATAATGATCCTAAAATAAACATTAGTAAAGACGACTTTTTTAAACCTCATAACTTAACTATTGAAGTTGATTGTGAACAATACGATAGAAATCAACAAAAAGGAGAAAGCCCATTTGAATAACTAAACATTACATTATAACTATCAATTCAAAACTTAAAACACTTAAAAAATAACAATCCCAAAAATGATTTTCAATTTTTGGGATTGTCATATATAATTATCCTAAATACAGGATATTATGTCCACTAGTTCACAACAACTTTCACATTCTTAATTTGTTTATCTGTATATACTTTAACATTATAAACACCTGATTGCAATATATTTAAATCAGTAACATAAGAAGATGACAAAAGTACTTTCGCTCCAAGTATGTCGTATATTTCTATCGTCTTCAGTATTTCATTATCTAAATTGCCAATATACAAGAAGTTATTATCTGCCCATACTGGAAGTGTTGGAACAATATAGATATCAGCACTCAAAATTGTTGATTCGTCAACAAATTCAAATCTATCAGTTCTATCTGTTGGTGTAGCAACAAAACGATATGTTTCTCCCTTGCGAATAATTTGTGATGTAATCTTATCTAAAATAAGAATGTTATCACCAATCAAAGTATGTGCGTATGTCAATTCGTATTCTGCCGCAACTCCAACTTCAAGATATAAAGTCATACCAACAATATTTTCTTCACTTTGTACTGCATTCACCGCAAGTGGTGCATCTTTTTTCAAAGTATAAAGTTGTGGAGCTTCTGCCAAACCTGAAAGTTTCACAGCATCATAATCAAAGTCATAATCTATTGAAGCATCTGGTATAACTACAACTATATTATGGTCAGAATAATTATTACCTTTTACATCTATTTGGATACTATTAGCTAATTCATTTCTAAATGTAACACTATGATGTACTCGTGCTTCCGGATAAATTGTTAAGGCTGGATTTGAAGAGCTTGCTTGAACAAAGAAACCTTGTCCCATTGCCAAAACTGTACCTGCTTGACCTCCCACTGATGGGTTCCATGTTAAATAGTTTCCTTTGGCTGCTGAATAAACATATAATGTTTTTGCAATATTTGTCTTATTCCAAGCCGCCTCATTAGCCCACTCAACAGCTGATGGATATGGGTTCCCTACAAGATTCCAACCTCTTTGATGAGGTCCTAATATTGGATTAGCTGTATATTGCACACTCATAGGAATTGAACCATGATTGATTGTTCCAGTAAATGTTCTTGTATCTGTTACATCATAAGACCATACAATAAATCCTTTTCCTACGGTTAAAGGTGTTGATAAATTAGTTACAAAAGCACCCCAAGCGTTTTGAGATTCATCATACTCACGCAACCATAAATTGGAAAAGACACTTGCTTTAGCACTAGTGATTGGGCTAGAAATCATGTGCCAAAATGAGCCACTAAAATATCTATCAATCTTATAATTATTACCTTCACTTCTGTTGCCAAGAACAATCAAGGAACCGTCTTTAGCATAATGAATAGTTTCTGCAGGATCTTGTACTGAACGAATATGTATAGTGCCACTATTTGTTAAATCTCCATGAATGGTAAGAGCCATATCAGGATCAATTGTAAGTTTTGCTGCTAAATTAATAATCATATTATTAGTACGAGCAGGAGTATTCTTGTTAGCATTAACAATTGGAGGATTAGCATAATCGCTTGGAATAGTAACATTATTTGTTGAAGTAGGCACAACTTTAGGCTCCCAGTTATTTGCATTATTCCATTCTGAATTAACTGCACCTGTCCAAACTAAATCAAGTATTGAAGTATTAACAATTGTAGTAAATACATGCACTTCACAATTATCAACACTTGAGGCAAGAGTATGTGGAACAACTTTCCAATAATATGTAGTATTCAAATCTAATTCACCAGGATTATATGTATTTGCATATAAACTATCTGTTGTAAGAACAACCAATGGTGGCGGATTTTCAGTTCCAAAATACACGCTATACCAAACATTGCCAGACATAGCTTCCCAATAAAGAACTTGGTCAATATCTATGTCAATTGCGTTATTTTCAGGAGCAATAACAACTGGACAATCCAATGATTTAGTTTTAAATGAAGAAACAGCACAATCTCCTGTTTCTACTCCATCGACCACAGAGTTAATCCTCCAGTAATAAGTAGTATTATAGTTAGCAATATAAGGTAAATATGAAGTAGTAACTGTTGATGTAGCATAATTAGGTGGATTTACAGTATCAAAGTAAACATTATAATGATCTACACTATCTAAAGCAGTCCATTCAAGAACTATATTGAGTTCATTATCTATTGACAAATGTGCTGGACTTATAACATCAACACATTCTAAACATGGAATTATTGTAACCTCAACAGGAGTTGAAACTCTAGAGCAACCACTTCCATTAGAAACTACTAATAAATATGTTCCACTTTCTGTCGCATTAAATATTGGATTTGTAGCATTTTCAACCACTAAATTATCTTTATACCATTGCTTATCAACTGAATATGTTGGATTTGAAAGCTCTACAAATGTTTCAGGACAAACATTTTCAGCAATAGGACTAGGTGTAACAATTGGAGCACCAACATTGTTTGGCACAAATCTAAATCCTAAATAGTTTGAACCTAAATAAGCAGAACTAGTATTTATCTGACAAGTTGCAGTATTAGATGTTCCAGCTGTACTATTTGCCCAGCTTCCTGCATTAGCCTTCCTATTATTAAAGTCGGTATTAGTTGTACCCCTCAAACCAACTTGTCCTGACTGAGAGGCACTAACAAAGAATGGATATTGGTCTCTATACCAAAATTCAATATGATTACTCTTGCTACCACCTTTTTCATATAATTTAATTTGGAAATCAATACGATTTGCCTCATACATACCTCCCTGAGCTGTAGGATATACAACAAAACCAGCCCATTCAATTGTAAACACTCTGTTAGGAGCTGTTCCTGTTAGCTTGGTGTTGATTTGTGGAGTTGAAGGAGAACTACTTAATCCAGTTTTAGCCCACAAGTCTGCACCAAAGGCTGAAATCACTCCATCAAATGGCAGTGTTGTTGATATTGGGTTATAGGTATTTCCTGACGAAGGAATATAATCTCCAAACCAAATAAATCCATTTACATTTACACCAAATTCTTCATATTCAACACCATCAAATTCAAACTTAAATCCAGAAGGGAAACTAATATTCGGATACTGTTGGTCATCTAAACTTGAACCGGATGCTATTTGTGTAGCTCCTGAACCTGCTATACTTGAATATCCTGATGTATTAATATTGGAACCTACATAAGCACATGATAAAGAACCTAAGCCCACAATAGTTCGTGAACCAGCTGGAGCAGTAACAGATGGTGTATATGCAACTCCAACATTAACTTCTGTACATTCAGCATCAACCTTATGACCAACTGTTGCACCAATTGCAATATCATAAGTTATCCAGAAATAATTTACTCCGGGAATCAATTTTTGAGTACCTTCAACTTTATTCGAACCACTTGGATTTAATATAGTTGCTCCAAATTGTGTAGTACTTGAAAAAGTAGCACTTGAACCAGTATAGAATACTTTTGCAGAAGTCATGTTAGCATTACTAGTAGAGCCATTTGTATTAAATGTTAATGATTCTAAATTTAATTCCGGATCTGTACCTGTGCCCGTAACTATCTGAACTCTGATAATTGGCTGATTAGTTGTAGCAATCGCAACATCACCTGTTTGTTGTATTGTTGTACTTGAAACATAAACCATCGGACCATCAGCAGTTGTAAATGAACCTGTAACAGCTGGCAACATATAGCAGTAATCATCTTCATAATAAGTATATGCTGCATAGTGATAAGTAGTATTTGGAATTAAGTTGGTAATTTTGACAGAATCAATATCTGAAGAATGTATAACATAATTAGCTGTTCCAAGTTGTTGTCCACTACCAAATACACTATTTGCTGTGTAAGGAGTTGTTAATACTGGAACTACATTAACTGCAGAACCTTCTTTTAGTAAAACAAAGCTAGCATCTCCTCCACCTGCTATCCATGACAAATCAGCACTTTCATAAGTAATATTCTTCGCTTGAACATTAGATAATTGTGTTGTCGGAGGGAAACAATACGGAATAAAGAAACTACCAGTATCCGGTGGTGTCAAATAACAATCGGTTGACGAATTATAACTATATATTGCATAATGATATTTAGTATTAACCGGTAAATCAGTAACTGTAACATTATCTCCATCTCCTTTATATACTGCTCTTGCACCTGTTGTTCCAATTTGAGCTCCTAAAGGCCATACAGAGTTTGCATTATAATTTATTGTCTGAGACGGATGAGTTGAAATCGGATTGCCTGCTCGCACAAATACAATAACTCCACCATCACCATCACCATTTTCCGTCCATAAAATATCTATAGAGCCAGGCATTGCATTTTCCGTATATGAACCGCCAGCTTGTGTTGTTGGTGGAAAACATAATGGAATATCAACACTTCCTGATAATTGTGATAAATTATAGCAAGTTTCGGAATCATTATATTCGAAAATTGCAAAATGATATGTAACTCCTGGTGTTAAGTTAGTAACAGGCACAGTTACTTGACCTGAGCCAGACCCTATTTCACTATATACAACATAATTTCCTGTTCCTATTTGATCTCCTTGACCAAAAGAAGAATTTGCCGTATAGGTATTACCAGAAGTTGGATTTCCGTTAACTACACTACCTGCCTTAGCCAAAACAATTACACCACCATCTCCGTTTCCTCTATCAAATGTAACATTTACAGAAGTTGTGGTTAATGAATTGTAACTAAAATTACTTGCTTGAATATTTGGGAAATCACATGGCGATGCAAGTGTAATTGAAAAATCACGATATTCAATATATCTTCCTATATTGTATAATCCACCATCACAAGCATTACTCTCTGACGAATATGAGTTCCCCATTCCTATTCGCAATCTATGCAAACCAGCAGGGGCTGTAGTAGGAATTGTAAATGTTGTTGTTGCAGGAGAAGCTGTCGTACTTAAAATCATTTCTCCAGTAGCTAATATACCATCATTATTCCAATCAATCCATACTCTTATTCTTTGAGATGTGCCTCCGTTTTTATTTATTGTCAAAGAGTATGTCTCACCAGGAATTAGCGGGGCTGCAGGTCCATCATAATTATTTGCTGATAAATTGTAATAAGTACTATAACCACATGAACCACCCGGATAGCTAAAGTAATTATTTCCTGACTTAGTTATATTAACACTACCAATAGAAGCACTCGTATAATTTAAATCTCCACATTGACCATCAGAATTACTTCCAGGATTACAATAAGTTAAATTAATTAACCTATTTCCTGCTGGAGCAGTTACTGTTGGAGTGTAAGTTCCGTAATTGAAAATTAAGTCAGTACACTCAGCATCTACAACATTGCCTAAAATAGCATCAGAAGCAATATCATACGCCAGCCAGAAATAACTCGTTCCGCTAGATAGTTCAATATCTCCATTAACAATAAATGTTCCCGAAGGTGCATTATAGTCAACTCCAAATTGGGTATCTGTAGCAAATGTAGTAGAAGATCCCGTATAATAAACTTTAGCCTTTGCAATATCAGTAGCACTTGTACTACCATTGGTGTTAAACTTCAAACCTTCCAATTTTAATGCGGGAGTACCAGCGCCAAGTACTATTTGTATTCTCAGTATTCTTTCGGATGTACTACCAGGAGCCACAACTGTAGTAAGCGCCTGTGTTACTGTGCTTGAAGTATATGTCATACCTGTATTTGCAAGCACAAAATAACCCAAACTTGGAGAAACCAATGAAGCAGTGGCAGTTATTGCCGGTACAGAATAACTACCGCCTATACTTTCATAAACTCCATTAATTGTATCAGATTGAGCAATACGATTATTTAATCCTATATCTTGCTCAGTAATTTTAATATTGCCACTAATTACAAATTCCGTTGTCGGTTTTACCAACCAATATTTATTTGTGTCAATCATCATTAAGCCTTGTCCTGGTGTTCCCTCACAATCAACATCAAATACTTCTGCAACAATGGTTCCCAGTTCAGAAGTTCTTAAATTAAGAAGTTCTACTTGATTATAATATCCTTTACCTATTGGAAATCTGTATGTATTTGAACCACTAGAAATTAATGGGATATTTCTTGCTAAAGGACCATTTACATAAGAAGATGCAGAACCTGTAGCAATTGCAGCTACGGCAGTATTGGTTATAGTTAAGATGTTAGTTGAAGTAGTGTTAATCAATCCATTTGTTAGTGTTAAAGTTCCTGACACATTAATTGGTTCACCCAAAGTTATACCAGCCACATTGTCAACTGCTAAGCCATTAATAACATCATCCTGTAAATTTCCTAAAGTAACTGTTTGAGAACTACTACCGGTAAAAGCAATTGTTGAACCTGAAGCATTTCCAACAATTAAACCATCATTATTTATAGCATTTAAAATATTAATTCTCCTTCCTGCAAGATTTAAAATAGCATCATTATTAATAACTAAATCTTTAATAAAAAATGCTGTTGGATTGCTACCAATAACTACACCTGATGTAGTTGGAACACCTGAGTTAAATGTATTGGCAATAGTAAGATTATTAATATAAGTTTCCTTAATTGTACCTGCAATCGTAAGTGTTTGAAGAAGATTAGTACTATTTAACTCAATAGTTGAACCGGAAGCATTAGCTATTAATACTCCTGAATTACTAAATGGAGTTGCTCCTTGTATATACAAAGTTTTTCCGTTAAGATCAAGCTCTGAACCAGAAGCAGTAATCACTTGAGTTTGAACAGAGGTTGTACCAATTAATTTTTTATTTGCTGCACCTGCAACAGCTAAATACCCATAATTAGGAATATTAGATATTTCTTGGTCAGCCAATGCGTTAAAATTAACTTTACTCAAGGGTTCAAACACATATTCATTAAAGTCAGGCATTGGATTATTACTTTCATTTGTAATAGTATAATTTGCACTATTTGCCAAATAAAAAGCACCTAAACCTGTTCCTGTTACCTTATAACTACCATCAGCCAATGTACCACTAGCTGTTATAATTTTTATGCTATTAACTTCTATGTCAGAAGATAGAGTTTTAACTACATTTCCACTAATTAACAAAACACCGTAAACATCAGGAATTGTAGGAATAGTGTGAGCAGATGTTCCTGCATACTCAATAATACTATTGGGTTGTAATGAAAAGTTCACAAAGTTAGTTGGAAACCACGAAGTAGATGTTCTGCTTGTCTTATATGTTGCCCCATCTGCAACATAAAATGTTCCTATAGAATTTCCTGTAACAACTACGCCATTATCAAACATTATTCCGTTCAACACAGAAACATCTCCATTTATAGTACATGTAGAAATAGCACCTGTGGCTGTAGTTTGATTAGCACAATCCCAAATAACATTTCCAAAAGGTCCTGCATGCCAAGTAGGATTAGTCGTTTCAAGTCCGGTAATAATTAAATTAGAGTTATCATGCCAAGAAGCTATCGGAATTACACCTCCGTTCATTGCATGAGTATATGTTCCTCCATCTGCAAAATTCAAAGTAGCTATAGTTGCAGTAACTATACCACCATTATTTATAATATTACCACCATTTGCAATACTTACTAATGTTGTTCCAATTGTACTTGTTGTAAATGTATTATTTAAAGTACCATTATTGTTTATAACCAAGTTACCTGCAATATTTGCAGTTTGATTTGCATTTGTTGTAATATTAAGCGTAAGTTGAACAGTACCCCCAAGTTGCAAGTCAGAACCAGCAGCAATAGTTAAATTTTGAGAACTTGAAGGTCCTGCAATAGATAATATTTTTGCAGTACCAACTTGCCCTTCAAGAGTAATATTTGTTTCATTTGAAACAATAACTTTCCCAACAGACTGCGTAGGTACATTGTTAGCAATTGATGAACCACCTTTGCTAAATGAAAGCACATCATTAGTTTGTGGTGAAACCCTTGCAGGCAGCCAGTTGAATGGATCTTGGAAGTCGTAAGAGCCACCATCAGTTGCTTGCCATACAAATATGGTTTCTGAATTAAATCTACCCGTAAAATCATTATTGTGTAGAGGTGATGTTACTTTAGTAAGACCTGTAGCAGAAATTGAAGGAGATGAAATTGTTGACACATATTGTGTCCATAATGAGCCATCCCAACGGTTAAGTTTTAGTGTTGCAGCAGTTCCAACAAGGTCAGAAGGAGCAGTTGTTGAATATGT
>CAZKDV010000075.1:0-11082 GCA_964551645.1 uncultured Bacteroidales bacterium
GTGGATATATGTTTTGGTTATTTATAATAAATATTTATTAGCAAATATTATAATAATTCCTAAAAAAGGAACACTTAACTTATTCCCTATTTTTACTATCAATAAAAATAGTAACTGGACCCGAATTTGTTAATGACACATCCATCATAGCTCCAAATTGTCCGTGCAAAACATCTTTCCCTATTAATTGCGATAAAGACTTGATAAAGAACTCATAAAGAGGAAGTGCAAACGAAGGATTGGCGGCACGAATGTATGAAGGGCGATTACCTTTTTTGGTCATTGCATGTAAAGTAAACTGACTTACAACTAAAATATCTGCATTAATATCTTTAACCGACAAATTCATTATCCCACTTTCATCATTAAAAATGCGTAATTGTGATATTTTACCAGTCAGCCACTCAACATCTTGATGATTGTCTTCATGCTCTATTCCAAGCAAAACCACCAATCCTGCTTTAATATTAGCTATTTCACTATTTTCAACCGAAACAGACGCATTGCTAACTCTTTGTATTACAACCCTCATATCAAATTACTTTTTTCTATCATACACATTGCTATCATCTTCAATATTTAACAACATATTCAAATAGTTAGCATATCTACTATTATGAATTTTATTATTTTCAACTGCTTGACGCACAGCACAATTAGGTTCGTTAAAATGGGTGCAATTTGAAAATTTACATTCGGCAATAAAAGGAACAAAATCGGGAAACCAATGTCCTAATTCCCAAGACTCAAAATCCACCAAGCCAAATTCTTTTATCCCCGGCGTATCAATTACGCTTGCGCCAAAGCTCAAATCGTGCATCTCGGCAAAGGTAGTTGTATGTGTCCCTTTCTGATGATAAACTGAAATATCTCCTACTTTTAGTTTTAAACTGGGTTCTAAGGTATTCAACACATGACTTTTGCCAACTCCTGAGTGTCCCGAAATCAAACTAACTTTATCCTTTAGAATATCTTTTAAAATATTCATATTTGTACCTTCTTTGGCAGACACACAAACAACTTTATACGAAGCCGCTTCATAAATTGCTTTATGTTTTTCAAGCACAGACATCATATCTTCATCATACAAATCAATTTTATTATATACAATTACTGACGGAATATGATATGCTTCGGCAGTAATCAAAAATCTATCAATAAAACCTGTTGATGTTCGCGGATATGCAAGTGTAACCACAAGCACAGATTGGTCAATATTTGCGGCTATGATATGTGTACTTTTTGATGATTTAGTAGCTTTTCGGATAATACAATTCTTGCGATTTTCAATTTGAACAATATTTGGATGTTCGCTATCTTCTAAAAACGATATTCTAACTTTGTCTCCAACAGCAATAGGATTGGTTGATGCTATTTGTTTATTTCTAAAAATGCCTCTCAATCTTGCATCATACACATTACCACTTTCAGTTTTTATTTGATACCAACTTCCAGTAGATTTTATAACAGTTGCTATTTGTTCAGGCATAACATTTTCAATCTCAATAAAAGCTATTTATTGATGCTATTAATTATTTCAAGAACAATATCATTTGTTGAAATATTATCTGCTTCTGCTCTATAATTTCTCACAATACGATGTCTCAATACAGAGGGTGCAATCTCAATCACATCATCAATATCGGGAGAATATTTTCCTCTAAGGGCGGCATGGCATTTTGCTCCAAGAACAAGATACTGCGAAGCTCTTGGTCCGGTTCCCCATGCTAAGTATTCTTTAGCAAATTGATGAGAAGTCTTATTGTGTGGGCGAGTATGTGTAGCAAGTGTAACTGCGTAATTGTAAACATTGTCCGGAACAGGTATCTTTCTTATCAAATTCTGAAATTCAACTATCTCCGATTGAAAAAGAACAACGTTTGGTTCATGAAAATGCTCAGTTGTTGTTTGCTTGACAACATCAATTTCTTCTTGAAAACTAGGATAATCAAGCCACAAACTAAACATAAATCTATCAAGTTGTGCTTCAGGCAAAGGATATGTTCCTTCTTGTTCTATCGGATTTTGCGTTGCAAGCACAAAAAAAGGTTCTTCCAAAGAAATTGTATTTCCCGAAATTGTAACTTCTTTCTCTTGCATTGCTTCTAATAGTGCAGATTGAGTTTTGGGAGGCGTTCTGTTAATTTCGTCAGCAAGAACTATATTTGCGAATATCGGACCTCTGATAAACTTAAAATTGCGTGTTTCATCAAGTATTTCACTACCTGTAATATCCGATGGCATTAAGTCAGGAGTAAACTGAATTCTATTAAACTTCAAACCCATAGATTTTGCTATGGTTGTAATTATTAAAGTTTTTGCCAAACCCGGCACTCCAATTAAAAGACAATGTCCTTTTGAAAAAATACTAATTAATATTTTTTGAATAATCTCATCTTGACCTACAATAACTTTTGCAATTTCATTTTTTAATTCTGAATACTTTGCAGATAAAAAATCAAATGTCTGCAAATCATTTTTGTTCATTTCCATATCAAAATCTTAATAGTAAAGCGTGTTAAAAATCAAATAAGAAAAGACAATTTTTGAATTTATCGTCAACTTTCATAAATATAAATTTATTCTTCTCATTTATCCATTCCTTAATTTTCTCTTGTTTTTTATTTTCCAAAGCTAAATCGTGTATCAAAGCATAATCATCTTTCAAATTTGCTTTATGTGGAGAAGTTTTATTTGCAACATAAATAATTCTATAAGCATCACTTCCTTCGGGTGTTTTGTAAAATAGCGGCTTTGTGTATTCACCTGTTTTCACATTTTCAAGAGCTATCAAAGTTGAGCCGTCAAGATGAGATGCAGCAAAAGTATTATCCATAGTGTATGAATTTATCATCATCGCCTTATTTTTTGATGTTTCTGCTTCTGAATACTTTGCCAATGCTTCATCAAAAGTTATTATATTATTTGTCAGCATATCATAGATGCTATCAATATGTAACTTAGCTGTTTGAATTTCAAATAGAGAAGGTTTTAACTGCATCAAAATATGTCTAGCATTAATAAGTTCACCACGGCGTTCGATAAGTTGAATCAAATGATATCCGGCTTTAGTTTCAATAATTGGTGAAATTTCGTTTGGTGTTTGCAGTCTAAATGCAGCAGCTTCAAATTCAGTAAACATATCTCCTCTTTCAAAAAAGCCCAATTCCCCACTTTTTTTTGCAGAATGTGTATCTTCTGAGTACAAAACAGCTAATGCAGAAAACTTGTCTCCTTTAATAATTCTATCCCTCAAATCTTCCATTTTTTTATAAATAGTCATTTTTTGTTCTTGGGTTATTTCAGGTTTGACAACCAATTGATATAATTCAAATTCAAGTTCAACATCTGGAATTTCTTCTTCTGTTAAAGAATTATAAAATCTTTTTACTTCGGTTGGAGTAACCCTAACATCAGAAGTTATGTCTTGTTGCATTTTCTGCACCAACATTTGCTCTTGAATAAGCTCTCTGAACTCATCTTTAATTGAAGTTATGCTTTTGTTGTAATATTCCTCCAAGGCTTCTCTTGAACCAATTTGTGCAATAAAATACCTCATTCTTCTATCTAATTCGCTTTCAACATCATTATCACTCACGGCAACACTATCGTATTCGGCTTGTGCAAGCATTAATTTTTGCAACAGCAAGTCTTCCAAAATTTCACATCTCAAATTTTCTTTGTCTCCCGTATAAGATAAAGCTGCTTGCAAATAATGCGTTTCCAATTCTGAAAATAAAACGATGTGTTTTCCAACAACTGCAACAACTCCATCTATCAAAACCCCTTCGGATTGTGCTTTAATAGTGATTGAAGCACTCAAAAATATAATTAGAAAAAAAAGGTGTTTAATTTTATGTATTATTATCTGAATTTTCATTTGCTTTTTATAATTAATTAAATATTTCTACATCTATTCTTTGTTCTGCTTGTCTTCTTAATTCAAGTTTTTTAGCCCTAATATTGTCGCTTTTTCTTTTTTGAAGCAATATATTTTTTATTGATTCTTCTTCTAAAGCCAATGGAGACATTGTTCCTTTCATTTTAAAGTCAATACTTTTGAGAAAATACTTGTATTCTCCATCTTGAATAAAGACAAAGGAATTGCTATTTGCGAGTTCGTTTTTATGAGTTGTAGAAAGAGGAATTTCCTTAGCCAATTCATCATAGTATAACCAAGATTGAGTATCCAAAAAATAATTAACGGCATAATGTTTACAAAATTGTTCTAACTCAGTGATATTTGGATTAGAAGTGTTGAGTAAATCAGTGGCTGTATTTACAAACGGAGAATTTGCGTTCAACTTGATGTATAGTATTCTAAGAATATCTGTCTGCAAAACAAATTCGTGTTGATTTTCATTATAGTATTCTTGAACTTCAGTCTTAGAAATGATTGAGTCTAATTCTTCGGACAAAATTTTCTTTTCCCATTCAAAAATTAATAAATTGTTTCTAAAGTCGTGAATTTTATCAGAGAAATCTTTTTCTTTACTACTCAACTTTTTATTTGCTTCTCTAACTATCAGTGCATTATCTATCCAATTTTGAATATACATAATGGCAAGTTCAATACTATCTTTTTCACTCAAACCACTTGGTATAATTGCTGAAATATCACTTTTATATAAATATTGGTTATATACCCTCGCAACAGGAGGATCTTGAACTGAATTTGAGCGTTTGCAAGAAACCAAAAAAGTAAATAAAATCAATAAAAAAAGAGTGGTCTTTCGTGGCATCTTAGTACAAAGTTTGTAGAATATCTTTTTTTACTTCCCATTGATATTTTGAGCGTAATTCTTTAATCCACTCTTTTTCAAGATAGTTTTGATACTCGTTTGTAATTATACCTTTAATTTCTTTTAATGACTTCGGACTTGGTGGAAGAATTTCTTTAGTATAAATTACAATGTATTGTTCACCTTCTATTATTGGTTTGCTAATACCCACTTTCTCAATATTCTTAAAGTATTGATGTTCACTTTTAACAAAAATGCCAGAATCATCAAAAATTACTTGTTTTTCACTAGTATTATACTTTTCTTTAATTAATTTTGGGTCTAAAATATTCTTTCTTTTTTGTTTTTTCAATTCTTTAGTAACAAGTTTTGCTGTTTTTGCATCATTAACTTTAAAAATACTCCCCTCCACTCTTTCATCCCACATATAGTTATTTTTAATATTTTCATAATATGCTTTCAATCCTAAAGTATCTTTAACGGCTTTACTCCATACTTTCTTGTCGGTTAATTCAAACAACAAAATACCATCATGATATTCTTTCATTAGAGCAGCAAATTGTGGATATTTATCTTCAAGATGTTCACTTTCGTACTCTATCATATTTTCTTGAACAAATTTATTGTATAAAGACTTAATAAATACCGATTTATCATCATCTTTAGCCATCATTTGGTTCATTTCAATAAAAGATGCAAATTCTTGTTGATAAAATTCTGTATTTCCAATTTTAAATAAGGGTTCGTTCATTTTTCCTAAATACGATATATTCCAAGTGCCTTTGTAAATACTGTCGTTTATTAGGCTAAGTAGTTTATTGTATGACTCAGTAAACTCAACAAATTTATTCTCAACTTTCAAATTCTCAACTAATGCTTTGATAGCTAAGGTATATCTTTCATCACGAATAATTTTTGTTTTCAATTCATTTTTTGTGTCATCAAAAGAAGATACAAGTTTATTATCAATAAATTTAATAATGTGGTATCCGTAAGGAGTTAAAATAGGTTTTGAAATTTCTCCTTTTTGCATAGTATAAAATGGAGTAATAAAATCAGGAATCATTCTAAAAACACCGAACCATGGCAACGAACCACCTCTCATTGCACTTCCTTTGTCATCTGAATATTGTTGTGCAACATTTTCAAAAGTCTCTCCATTTTGAATCATCTCATACAATTTATTGGCATGTTTGTATATACTATCTTGTATTACTTTGTCTGCATCAGCTGGTAGAGTAATTAAAATATGTGCTGCATTAATTCTTCCAAGTGAAGTTTTTTTATCAGTTAGCTTGATAATATGGTATCCATAATCTGTTCGTATAGGTTTAGATATTTGATTCAACTGCAAAGAATATGCAGCATTTTCAAACTCATAAATCAAATCCATAGCTGTAAAGTATCCCAAATCGCCTTTATTGCCAGAAACTACGCTACCTTCTTGCTGTGTTCCCTTAGCAGACTCATCATCTGAATACTCTACGGCTAATGCTTCAAATGATTCTCCTTTTTGCAATCTATTATAAATTTGCTGTGCTTTTTTGTATGCCGCTAATGTATCTGCTGGAGAAGCATTTTTTGAAACCGCAAACAAAATATGGCTTACCCTCAAATCATATTTCATTCTATTATATGTTTCAAGTATTAATTTGTCCAAAATCTCTGCTTTAGACAAATATGGTTGTGCTAATTGGTGTCTATATCCTGCTAATTCAGTTTGGAAATTTTGATTAGTATCCAATTTTAATTCCATTGCTTCAGCTACTTTTAATCTAAAATTTACAAATAGCTCAATATACTCTTCAAGTTCAGTTTTATTGATTTCTCTGTTAAGATTATTCTTATTGTAAATTGCCAGAAATTCTTCTGCTGTAATCACTTCGTCATTAATAATCAAAAGAGGTTTTGACAAATTTTGCGTAAAAGCTAACTGAGCTGCTATGAGGCAAATGCAGAACAAAAATAATATTCTTTTCATATCTATTAATATTGTGTTATATGTGTTTTTTATTAATTATCTACTATAATTTGGGGCTTCTTTCACAATTGTAACATCATGAGGATGGCTTTCAATCATGCCTGCATGTGTTATTTGAACAAATGATGCCATTTGCATTTTTTTAATTGTATTTGCTCCACAATAACCCATTCCTGCTTTCAAACCACCAACAAGTTGATGAACAACTTCAGATAATGTTCCTTTGTATGGTACTTTTCCGACAATTCCTTCGGGCACTAATTTATTTATATCGTCTTCCGCTTCTTGAAAATATCTATCTTTAGAACCTTGTTGCATTGCTTCAATACTACCCATTCCACGATAAATTTTATACTTTCTTCCTTCGTAAATAATGGCTTCTCCGGGTGCTTCTTCAACTCCGGCAAACATCGAACCTATCATAACCGAAGATGCTCCTGCTGCAATTGCTTTTGGAATATCTCCCGTATAGCGAACACCACCATCAGCGATAACTGGTACTCCGAATATCTTTGTTAATTCTGCCACTTTCAAAATAGCCGACAATTGCGGAACTCCAACACCTGCCACAACTCTTGTTGTGCAAATTGAACCCGGTCCAATTCCAACTTTTATTCCGTCAGCGCCAGCATCTATCAACATTTTTGCTGCTTCTTGAGTTGCAATATTTCCAACTACAATATCAATATTTGAAAAATGTTTTTTATAAAGTTTCAAAGCCTCAACAACACCTTTTGAATGTCCGTGTGCAGTATCAATAACTATTGCATCAACGCCAGCTGCCACTAATTCTTTTGCTCGTTCAAAAGACGATTCTCCTACTCCGGTAGCAGCCGCAACTCTCAATCGTCCCATTGAATCTTTACAAGCATTGGGTCTTGCTTTAATTTTAATAATATCTTTATATGTTATCAAACCGATAAGTCTATAATCCTTATCTACTACTGGTAATTTTTCAATTTTATGTTGTTGCAAAATATCTGCTGCCTTCTCAAAATCAGTAAATTCGGTAGTAGTAATAAGGTTTTCTTTGGTCATTGCATCTTCAACGCGTTTATCAATATCTTTCTCAAAACGCAAATCTCTATTTGTCAAAATACCAACTAACTTCCCACTATCATCTACTACAGGAATACCTCCAATTTTATATTCTTTCATCAATAACAAAGCATCTGCAACTGTTCCATCCTTTTTTATTGTTACGGGATTAATTATCATTCCATTTTCTGCTCGCTTCACTTTCCTTACTTCATTTGCTTGCCGTTCAATACTCATATTCTTATGTATAACACCTATCCCACCTTCTTGTGCAATAGCAATAGCCATCATAGAGTTTGTAACAGTATCCATGGCTGCCGATACAATAGGAATATTTAATTGAATATTTTTTGAAAAAAATGTACTAATGTTGACATTTCTGGGAAGGACTTCGCTATACGCCGGTATTAACAATACATCATCATAAGTTAAACCAAGTCCAATAATTTTATCTGATTTATACTCCATACTATCATATTTCTTTGCAAAATTAATAAATTCATTTTTATTTTAGAGTAAAAGAGTATCAATGGTTAATATTTTTCGTTAAATAGTTATTATTTATTTGCTAAAACGAAAAAATTGTTGATACTTAAGCATATCTGCAAAGGGAAAAAACAAGCTAATTTATTTGTAGATTTTTTATCCAAAAACATCATTACAACTATACAAGATTTAGACTGCAAATAGACTAAATCTTGTATTAACACCAAAACTTTTCATATATTAATTTTATTGACAATTAGATAAGTATGCTGTTTTTTAGGAACGACTAATTAGTATCCAAATATTGTTTTTTGAGATAGTTTTTTAACTTTTCCGTATTTCTTCAGAGCTTTGAAATCAATATCTGATTCTCGACCTAAAACGATATATGTTTTTGATTTGTTTTTCAAATATTCTTGATTGAATTTAACAACATCGCCAATAGTCATTGCAGATATTGATTTATATATGTCTTTACGATAGTCATAATCAATTCCAAGTCGAGCATTTGCAAGATATGTCCATATAATATTCATTTTTACAATTCGCTCAGTTTCTATTCTATTAAGAATTGATTCTTTAGCAAAATCAAATGCTTTCAAGCTAATTGGCATTTCGTCAAACAACTCATTAAAGGCGTCAAACGAATCTTCAACTTTATCATTTTGGGTAGCAATAAAAGAATGATTAATAAATGATTTGTCATAAGTTGATGGTGTTGCAAATGTTGAATTTGCAGAATAAGCCAAAGATCGTTTTTCTCTCATTTCTTGAAATACTATGGCATTCATGCTACCTCCGAAATAAGAGTTAAACAACTGTACAACAGGCAATAAAGAAACATCAAAAAGTTCAGATTTAATAACTTGCCTCAACCTTGATTGATTTGCATCATAATGTGCATAATATACCTTGCTTTTGTTAGTTTCCAATTCTTTGAAATCTTTTGAGGAAGGAATTGTAAGTTTTTTTGTTACAATATGATAAGCATTTATTTGCTCAAGTAATTCTTCGGCAGATTTGCCACCATAATACAATACCGTATGTTCGTAGTTGTTTAAATTTTTAATAATTTCAACAAGTTGTTCGGGTTTTACTTTTAGCAATTGTTTTTCACTCAAAAAGTGCTTTCTTGGAGATTTTTTTCCATAAATAGCGTAATCACTCAAAGCTGCAAAGTTTGCATTTTGATTTACTTTATTGTCGGATCTTGATTTGAGAATGTCTTTAATTAAGTTGTCTAATGCTTGCTTGTTTGGAATAGGATTAGATAAAATATTTTCTGCTAATTTTAATGCTTCTAAAAAATTTTCATTTGGTCCAGAAATAGAAATCCAAGTTTCTTTTTCTCCTGTAGAAACATTGAAATTACATGCTAATCTATAAAACTCTTGCTTTATTTCTTCTGATGTCATTGTTTGACTGCCCAAAAATGGCAAATATGAAACTGCTAAGCTCAACAATGGGTCATTCAATGTTCCCATTTTAAAGTAGTAATATAATGAAAAAATATCATTTTCAGTATTTTCCAAATATAAAACTTCACTTTGATTTTGAGTATTAAACCTTTGTATTTCACTATTGAAATCAATATATACAGGTTCGATTTTTTCAACTTTATTGTTCCTTATTGACTTCACAAAATCTGATTCTACATCACGATTTAATTGCACTGGAGTAATCGGTGGTTTTTGCACCGTAGGTATATCTGCTGGTTTAGCTTGTTTTTTATACAATACAACATAATTATCGTTTAAGTGTTTATTTGCAAACTCAAGCAATTCTTTTTTGCTGATATTATTAAATCTTTCTACACTATTTATCTGCTTTTCCCAAGGAATATCATATAAAAAAGCATTCATCATTAAGCTGGTTCTGGCCGAATTAGATTCAAGCCTTCTCATTTCTTGTAACTTTAGATTATTTACTGCAGCTTCAAGCATCCAGTCTGGAAATTCGCCTTTTTTCAATAAATGAATTTGTTTAAGCAATAGATCTTTTAAATCATTAAGTGTTTGCCCTGATTTGGGTCGTGCAGATAATATCAAAGCAGAATAATCTCCTAATATATATGTATATGCCGAAGCAGAAAGTGCAAGCTGTTTTTGCTTAACATTTAAGTCTATTAATCCTGCTTTGCCATTGCTTAAAATAGTGGAAATTAAACTAATATATAGTGCGTCATCTGAATTTGCACCATTAAAGCGAAAGCCTAACATAATATTTTCGGCATCTAATCCAAGCACTTCAGTTTCAATCGGCGATGTGATTTCGCTTTCTTGTTGATAAGTAAATTCTGGGATAGCTTTTTTCTTCAACTTTCCAAAGTATTTGCCAATAGTAACAATTGCCTCGTCAGGATTAAAATCGCCTGCAATGATTACTGCCATATTATTTGGAACATAATAAGTATCAAAAAAAGCGTTAATATTTTTCATTGAAGGATTTCGTAAATGTTCGGGTGAACCCAACACTGTTTGATTTCCATAAGGGTGTGTCGGAAATAGCTTTGAAAGTATAACCTCAAATGATTTTCTTCCGTCATTAGTTAATGACATATTTTTTTCTTCGTAAACAGTTTCTAATTCTGTATGAAATAATCTTAAAATAGGGTCTGAAAATCTCTCAGCTTGAATTATTGCCCAATTTTCAAGTTGATTTGATGGAATATTTTCCACATAATATGTATAATCTAAAGAAGTTGCAGCATTAGTTCCTTTACTGCCAATAAGTTTCATCATTTTATCATATTCGTTTGGTATTGCATATCCTGATGCTATGTACGAAATACTATCTATTTCTTTGTACAAATTTTCTCTAACTTTTTCGTCAGTT
>CAZKDV010000075.1:11092-11963 GCA_964551645.1 uncultured Bacteroidales bacterium
TTTCTAAGCGATATATCTCAAATAAGGATTCAATTTTGTCTATGTATTTTTTTTCAGTTTCCCAGTCGGTAGTTCCAAAGCGACTTGTTCCTTTAAACATCATGTGTTCAAAATAATGTGCCAATCCTGTTGTTTCAGCCGGGTCATGCTTCCCTCCTACTTTTACTGCAACATACGCTTGTATGCGTGGTTCTTCTTTGTAAACGCTCATATATACTTTCAAACCGTTCTCTAAAGTATAAATTCTTGCACCGTATTGATCATTTGCAACATATTCATATTGATATTTATTTTGGCTAAATACATTGATTGTAAATAAAGCACTACAAATAATTGTAAGAGTAACAAATGTAAATAATTTCTTAGTAAAAAAGATGTTTTTTTTCATTTTAAAAAAGTTTTGTTAGTTATTAGTTTAAACGATGATATATAAGAAATTTATTATTATTCATTCATTTCTTTTTCAATTTCTTCAATTGTTATTGGAATTCGTTTTCCAATGTATTTGCCTGCTTTTTCAGTAACTAAAACATTGTCTTCTAATCTGATACCTCCAAATCCAATATATTTGTCAAGTACATTATAATTAATGAAATTTGAAAACTTATTTTCGGATTTCCACATTTCAATAAGTGCTGGAATAAAATAAATGCCGGGTTCAATAGTTAAAGCAAATCCGCTTTTTAATTTTTTGGCAAAACGCAAATATGCTGTTCCAAATTGAGTTGCTCGTTTAGTTTGGCTATCATAACCAACATATTCTTCTCCTAAATCTTCCATATCATGCACATCAAGTCCAATCATGTGTCCCAATCCATGAGGCATAAACAAAGCATGTGCTCCTTGTGAGACTGCATCGCTAATATCACCT
>CAZKDV010000076.1:0-11942 GCA_964551645.1 uncultured Bacteroidales bacterium
GACGAGATTAAAATAATTGAAAACAACTAATCAAATTTTATTGCTATTCTGCAAAATTAGAAAATTCTCAAAAAAGCCATTAATTCTTAATCCTAATTAACAATTAGAGATTATTTTAATTTCATGGTGGAACCGGAGGGAGTCGAACCCTCGTCCAAACAAGTAGCAAAGATGCTTTCTACACGCTTATCATCAAATTAATTTGTCCGAAATTGCATGGTTTGATGCAGTCCTAAGCAATTTCTTATCCTCTATAATTTCGACCTTACTTAGAGAAGTCGTAATGTCTATTTTGGCATTTTCGATGCTTCTTACGGGACATCGCCAAAAAAGGTTTCCCGGGAAGCAGAAAGCTTGCAGTCTTAGACTACGCAGCTAACTGGTATGAAAAATTGTTGCCGTTTATTAGGCATTGTGCATTTCTTTTAACGGGAAAGATACACAAATCCCGGCGTGCTTACATATCCACTATCCTTGCTGTCAAAACCGGTCGGTCCCATGAATATGTTGTTTTCAAAGAACAATAAGTTTGCAAAGATACAAATTATTTGCGTTCGTATGTCAGATATTCATAGAAAACAGCAGATTTTTCGTCATATATTTTCCCTGAACGCAATGTGAGTTTCCACTCATCTTCCGATATATTTGGAAAAAAAACATCAGCATCAAAGCCGGCATATATTTTTGTAATAAGCAGTTTTTGAACATATTTCATAAACTCATTATAAATTACTCCACCACCAATTATATAGTTTTCATTTTCTTGATCCATCATTTTTATTGCATCTTCAATGCTTTCAACAACGCAAACATCTTCATGTTCAACAATTATTGATTTAGACAAAACTATATGTTTTCTATTGGGTAATGGTCGTTTGGGCAAGGATAAATATGTGTTTTTGCCCATAACAATAGTATGTCCGGTAGTAATTTCTTTAAAACGCTTTAAATCGGAAGACAAATGACATAAAAGCTGATTGTCTTTACCAATACCATTTTGTTCATCAATAGCTACAACAATGGTCATTGCAGGATATTTGTTTGTTTTTTCAATCATTATAATCAATATCTAAAGTTATACAAAAATACAAAAGTTTATTTTTAAAAGACTTTATAGGAAAACATCTTAATTGTTTCAAAATCCTAAAAAAATGTATAATTTTGCTAAAATTAAAATATCAATATGACTTTTGAAGAAATCAAAGAACATTTATCAACAGCAAAAGTTGGTATTTGTGGAGCTGGTGGCTTAGGCTCTAATTGTGCAACTTCTCTTGCTCGTGTCGGAGTTGGCAAACTTTTAATTGCTGATTATGACATTGTTACAGAAAGTAATTTAAAAAGACAATATTTCTTTCATGATCAAATTGGCATAAAAAAAGTAGTTGCATTAAAAGAAAATTTACTCAAAATTAATCCTGATATTAGCGTTGTGTGCATTGATGAAAAACTACAAGCGGAGTCTATTGCTCTAAATTTTTGGGATTGTGATGTTATTGTAGAAGCATTTGATAAATCAGAAACAAAACAAATGATTATTGAAGCAGTCCACACTTACTTCCCAAACATTCCATTGGTTTGCGGTATCGGAATTGCTAGTTATGGAAACTTAAATGATATTAGACTGCATGAATATGGAAATTTATATGTTTGTGGCGACTTAAAAAGCGAAGCATCTGATGATAATCCAGCTATTGCTCCGCGTGTTGGAGTTGTTTCTAACATGCAAGCTGATGTCGTAATATCCTTGCTATTAAATAATAAAAAATAAATCCATGATTATTACATTAAATCATAAAACGGAAACTATTCAAAACAAAGATACAATCTCTGTAAAAGAATTATTAGAATTGAAAAAAGTAGAATTAACGGTAGCTGTCGTTAAAATTAACGGAAATATAGTATTAAAAGAAAACTTCAGCAATACTATGATAAAAGAAGAAGATGATATAGTTATTCTTAACTTAGTGAGTGGAGGTTAAAAGAGTAATTTACTTAATATCCTTAAAAATTTAACTATAATGTACAATATTAACGGAATAATATTTTTACTATTCGCTGTTGTTATTTTGTTTAATTTTGTAAAAATATTTCCATATACAACTAACAAATATTGCGTAGGACATTGAAAAAGAATCTTACATTTATTCTTATTATTATATCGTTGGTTGCTTGCAGAAAAGAAAAACCTCCGGTTGGAGAATATCAAGCAGTTTTCTCTTATGACTATATGGACGATATGGAAAGAATTTTCATAATTAAAATTTCAGATGTAAATAGAGATGAAATTGTTATCAATGACTTTCCTTTAGTTAAAAACGGAAAAAAAATTAAAGGCTCAATTTTTATACCCGGAGAAACTACATATCATATTCAAGGCAAATGGTCAGGCAAATTCCTGACAAAAAAGTACAAAATTGAAGGTACTTTTATTGAGTTTGTAAACATAAGCGGTACCATACACCAAAGATCCGGCACATTCCTAATAACTTCGTACTATTGATGTAACTTTCAGATTTTTGTTAAGAATTTTTATATAAGTTCAATTTTTTGCAATGATTAATTTTGAACAACAAATATGCGTTTCTTTTGCAAATATTGATTATAGCTTTATTAAAAAAGAAATAAATAGCATTTATAGAGCTGAATTAAGATTAGATTTATTAGAACTATCAAATAACGAAATCAAAGAAATATGCTCATCACATAAGCGAATAATAGCTACATTTCGATACACACAATCAAAACATGAAGTTTATTTAAACACATTGAAAAATGCAATAATTTCAGGTGCCGAATACATAGATATTGACATCAATACACCCGAAAACATTAAAAATGAATTGATTAGCTTCGCACACTCCTTTCCTACTAAACTAATAATTTCATATCATAATTATAAAGACATTCCAGACACAGCATCTCTATTAAATATTATTGATGAAGCCTTTGATTTAGGTGCAGACATTGTAAAAATTGCCTGCATGGCGCAGCAATATACTGACTGTATAAGAATTTTGTCTCTAAATCAAACAAATCGTCCAATAATTGCTTTGGCAATGGGCGAAAAAGGAATTTCCAGCAGACTATTAGCAATACAACTTGGTTCTCCGTTTACATTTGCATATCACGACAAAGCCACTCCCACCGCTAATGGTCAATTAAGTTATAGCGAAATGATTTCTACCCTAAAAATCCTTTCAAAAAACAATCCATCTTACTATGGAGTAATTGGCAATCCTATTTTGCATAGCTTAAGTCCTTCAATTTTTGAAGCTGGATTGAAACAAAATAATATAAATGGGTATTATTTACGAATATTGGCAATTTCGGCAAACGACTTGAAATTATTATTTGCTCATGGATTTCAAGGCTTTAACATTACTTCTCCATTCAAAAATAATATAAAATCTATTTTTGACACAAAAACTAACAAGGAAGCAGTCAATTGCATCATTAAAACTGACACAAACTACATAAGTCATAATACTGACACAAACGGGGTTATTGACACTCTAAAAATGCACCAAATTGATGTTTCTGAAAAAAACATATTAGTAATAGGTGCAGGTGGAGCTGCTTATTCAGTTATTGAAAGTTTAAAGCACTTTGACACAAAAATTTATATAACAAATAGAACATACTCTAAAGCCGTTGAATTGTCTGATAAATTTTCGGCTAATCATATTTCTTTTGAACAAATCACAAAAATAATTGATAAAATAGAAATTATCATTAATACCATTTCATACGCTATTCCTCAAATATTAGTAAAGCTGTTGCACAAAAATACTATCATATTTGATGCGGATTACAGACTTGCACCCTATTTTGATTATTCTCAAAAACAAAATTGCAAATATCTAAGCGGTAAAGATTGGCTGATAAATCAAGCAATTCCAAGTTTTTCATTGCTAACTGGAAAGTCAATAGATTATGAAACAGCTAAAAAAGCAATTCAAAAACCAATTTTGCATAGCAAAAATAGAATTATGTTGATTGGACTAATGAATGTCGGAAAAACTACTATCGGCAAAGAATTAGCTAAACTTTTAAAATATAAACATATAGATATTGACAAAGAAATTGAGAAAAAACAAGGAATATCTATAACTCAAATTTTTGAAAAATACGGAGAAGAATATTTTCGTAAAATAGAATCGGATATCTTAAATCAAACCATCAAACAAGAAAATGTAGTTATTTCGTCAGGAGGTGGAATTGTGTGTAAAGAAACTAATCGGAACCTCATAAAATCATCTTGTTTTGCTATTTGGCTATTTGCTTCTCCAAATACACTTTCAAAACGAGACAATGCAAACAAACCATTGCTAAAACATGGAAATCAAGAACTAATTTATCAAAAACTATTGCAAAAAAGAATGTCGCATTATGCCGAATGTGCTGATATTATGACAATTACTGAAAACAAAAGCATTTCTGAAACGACAAATTTATTATTTAATGAAATTCAGCTAATTTAATATGAACAAAAAGATTAAAACAATAATATTTGATTTGGGAGGAGTATTATTAAACATTGACTTCCGACTGACACAAAAAGCATTTATTCAACATGGCATTGCGCAAGCTGTTGAGTTTTACAACAAACACTCTCGCATCAAACTTTTTGATGATTTAGAAAAAGGCGATATCAGTCCCAAATATTTTTATGATGAAATTAGACGGTTATCAGAAAAAAATTTAACAAATGCAGAAATTCAAAAAGCATGGAATGTAATGTTGCTTGATTTTCCCGCCAAAAGAATAGAACTTCTTAAAACGCTTAAACACAATTATCAAATATTTCTACTTAGCAATAGTAATATAATTCATTACGAACACTATATCAAACAATTGCAAAATCAAGGAGTTGATGATTTTGATAATTTATTTGACAAAGCATACTACTCATTTCTCTCAAGAAAATGCAAACCATCTATTGACTTTTTTTATGAGCCTATTAAAGAGTTTAATTTACAAACTGAAAACACTCTATTTATAGACGACACTTTGCAACATATTCAACAAGCACAAAACATAGGCATACATACTTATCACATAAAAGAAGATGATGAAGTATGCGATTTATTCAAAAATGGAAAACTAATAGAGCAGCTTATCGGCTGATATTCATCTCTTGGAGCAAATGCTTAGCTCCTGCCAATTTATCGGTAATAAACAATACATATCTAATATCTACGGTAATATTGCGGCACATTTCATCATCGAACATAATATCACTCATTGTAGACTCCCATGCTCTGTCAAAATTAATTCCAACAAGATGACCATCAGCATTTAAAACCGGACTGCCTGAATTTCCGCCAGTTGTATGATTAGATGCAATAAAACCAACTCTCATGCTTCCATCGCTATGAGCATACTCGCCATAATCAGCTGTTGTAAAAAGATTCATAATATAATCCTCAAGCATATAATCTTCATTTCCTTGCAATGACTTCTCGATAATACCGTCAACTGTAGTATAATAATTGTATGAAACACCATCATTAGGAGTGTACGGAGTTACCTTGCCGTATGCAACTCTGAGTGTACTATTAGCATCAGGATATAATGGTTTATTAGCTTGCATTTCCATTATTCCTTGCATATAAATATGATACAAGCCGTTTAGTTGTTCATTAATTATGGCAATTTGAGGTCTTATTTTTCCGTAAAAAGCATTCATAATACTTTGCGATAATTGAAATCCGGGGTCTTTTTCTAATGTTTTTTGGATTTTTTTATAATTTGATTGTTTCAACAGATTTTCTAATTTTTCTTTATCTACAAAGACCGAATTTGCAAAAACATAATCGACATATTCATTCAAATTTGATTTATATTTCTTTGAAATTAATGAAAAAACATCAGGCAAAAACTCATCTGATATTTGATAATAATATGGCAAAATTGTTTTAGCTATTTTTTTATCAATATCTGCATTATAATCTTTAAAAATATTTGGAATATTTTTTTGCAATGCTTCTATTTCCTCTTGAATTAGCGATTCATTGTTTTTTACATCTGATAGCAAACTGTTTAATTTGTAAAATCCTATCGAATTTCGCACCACTTCGACAGCATAACCACCTTCGTAAAAAATTGCAAATGCAAATTCAACCAAATCTGATTTAGCATACAATTCAGTAAAATCATTCAGTAATTTGCCATATTTCTGTTTCCTTTCAGGAGTTGTATTAGCCCATTCTTGAAACTGTTTTTCAAATAATAATTTTTCTTCTATTCCATTTAATTTTTTAATTCCCCTGCTCTCTCCTATCATTTTTTTCCAAAAATTGGCAATTGAAGCATGTTTTGAAGCATATTGTATTCTGATAAAATCATTGTTTTTCGAATAATCTTCAATAATATCCATTCGTTTTCTTCTCATCTCAATTGAAATCGGATTATTAACTTCAACTGTTTGCCTAACACTATGCGAAGTAATGTATTGATTTGTTGTTCCGGGAAATCCGAAAACAAAAGTAAAATCATCTTGTTCAACTCCTTTCAGCGAAATTGTAAAGCTATATTTTGGTTTGTAAGGCACATTGTCTTTGCTATATTTTGCAGGTTTATTGTCTTTATCGGCATATATTCTGAAAAACGAAAAATCGCCCGTATGTCGTGGCCACATCCAGTTATCTGTATCTCCGCCAAATTTGCCTATGCTTGAAGGTGGGGCGCCAACAAGACGAATATCTTCAAACACTTCATAAACCATCATAATGTATTGATTCCCATAATAAAAAGGAATTACTTTAATTTGGTAATGATTGTTTTCGCTAGCATTTTTTATAATTTTCTCAATGTTTTTGTCTATTATATTTAGTCTTTGTTGTTCAGTTGAATTATCATCAATTCCTTCAAAAACTCTATTTGTTACATCTTCCATAGAAACCAAAATAGAAGCTGTTAATCCCGGATTTGACAATTCTTCATCAATATTGTTTGCCCAAAAACCATTTTTCAGCAAATCATTATCAACAGTGCTATGTGATTGAATTTTACCATATCCGCAATGATGATTTGTAAGCATTAGTCCTTGATTTGACACTATTTCGCCGGTGCAACCACCGCCAAACAATACAACTCCGTCTTTCATCGAAGCTTTGTTCAGGCTAAAAATATCTTCTGCACTTATTCTCATTCCCATAGCCTTCATTTCATTTTCATTAATTTCCTTCAAAAATAAAGGAACCCACATTCCTTCATCTGCTTTTAAGTGAGTTAAATTAATTATTTGACAACAAATAAGTAAAAAGATAATTCTGATTTTCATATTAATTTTATTTGTAAGTTATTAAATATCAATTTATTATTCCTGTTTTTATGCAATACAAGAATAAAGTGCAATTATATCAAATAAACGCATTATAAGTTAAGATTCATCAATTTAATTATTTTACCGCTATACACTCAATCTCAACTAATACCTCTAAAGGAAGTGTTTTTACTGCAAATGCTGCTCTTGCTGGCGGGTTTTCGGGAAAATAAGTAGCATAAACTGTATTCATAGCTTGAAAGTTTGACATATCGGACAGTAAGCAAGTGCATTTAACAATATTTTCAAAACTATATCCTGCTTTTTCCAAAATTGCCTTGATGTTTTCCATAACTCTTGTAGTTTGCTCAGTAATCCCACCTTCAACAATTTTACTTGTTTCTGGATTTAGAGGAATTTGTCCAGATATAAACAACATATTATTAATTTCAACTGCTTGGCTATATGGTCCAACAGCTTTAGGAGCTTTTTCTGTACTAATAATCTTTTTCATAAGTATTTGCGTTAAGTTTAGGGCTTCAAAATTAATAAAAAAGAACGGATTATTCTTAATATTCATAATCATTTCCTAATTTTGCAGTCATATTTACGAACACATGAAGTATTCAATCATTATTGCCACATACAATAGACTTGACGAATTGAAAGAGCTACTCGCTTCGGTTGAAGAACTTGCATTTGATAAAAATAAATTTGAATTAATATTTGTTGATGACGGTTCAAGCGATGGAAGTGGAGATTTCATAAATCAGTATAAAACAAAAAGCAATATACAAATTAAGTACTTTTTTCAGCAAAACAAAGGTCCTGCTGAAGCAAGAAATTATGGAATGAAAGAAGCAGATGGCGATTATTTTTTATTTACTGATTCCGACTGCTTATTTCCGCCGGATTATTTAACAAAAATTGATGAATTTATCAAACAACATAAACCCGATGCTTTTGGCGGTCCCGACACTTATCATCCCAATTTTCCGCCTTTACTAAAAGCCATTAATTATGCAATGACATCATTCATAGGCACCGGTGGCACAAGAGGAGGAAAAATGAATATTCAGAAAAAATATTATCCACGCACTTTCAATATGGGAATTTCACGCGAAGTTTTTCAAAAAATTGGAGGTATGCCTAAACTTGAATACGGGCAAGGTGAAGATATGGAATTTTCAGGAAGAATTCATTCAAACGGTTTTTCTGTAATGTATATTCACGATGCTCATGTTTACCACAAAAGAAGAACTTCTTTCAAAAAATTCTACAAACAAATATTCAATTGGGCTCAAGCAAGAATTAATTTGGGAAAGATACATAAAGAATTACTAAAACCAATACATTTCGTTCCTGCCGCTTTATTATTGTTTTTAGTAGTTATTATAGTTTTATCTTTTTTTCCATTTTTCCCAACTTTGCAAGTATTTATGCTTATTGTTAGCATGATGTTTTTAATTGCAGTCATCGCATTTGTGCAGTCTTTAATTGAGTATAAGAACATCACAGTAGCCTTTCTCTCAATTGCTACCTTATATACACAAGTATTTGCTTATGCTGTGGGAATGTGGAGTGGGATTATTAAGTTTGTGAAAAAAAAGTAATGTAATTAATTATTAATCAATTAATTAAAATATCAATTAATTATCATTTTTAATTGGTAAATTTGCAATTATATTTAAACAAAAAATTATGGGTTTCTTTTCATTTTTTTCCAAGGATAAGAAAGAAAAACTTGACCAAGGATTGACTAAAACAAGAGATAATTTTTTCTCTAAGCTATCGAAAGCAATTGTGGGGAAATCTGTTGTTGACGAAGAAGTGCTTGATAATATCGAAGAAGTATTAATTACCTCAGATGTTGGTCTATCAACGACTATTAAAATTATTGAACAACTTGAAAAACGAATTTCTAAAGAAAAATATATAAAAACAGAAGAAGTATATGATGTCCTTGAACATGAATTAACACAATTATTCTCCGAAAATACTACAACTATCGAAGGTTTTGATTTTCCGGATAGAGATTATCCTTATGTAATTATGGTTGTTGGTGTTAATGGTGTTGGAAAAACTACAACTATTGGCAAGTTGGCACATCAATTTAAAAATGCAGGTAAAAAAGTAATTTTAGGTGCTGCTGACACATTTAGAGCCGCAGCTGTAGAACAATTAACTATATGGTCAGAAAGAGCAAACGTGGATATTGTTCAACAAGGAATGAATGCCGACCCAGCATCGGTTGCTTACGAAACTATAAATACTGCAAAGTCAAAAGGCTATGATGTAGCAATTATCGATACTGCCGGCAGATTGCACAATAAAACGAATTTAATGAACGAATTAGGCAAAATAAAAAGAGTAATGCAAAAAGTATTGCCAAATGCACCACATGAAATCTTACTCGTTTTAGATGCTTCTACAGGTCAAAATGCAGTTGAACAAGCAAAACAATTTACTGCCGTTACTGATGTCAATGCTCTTGCACTTACAAAACTTGACGGAACAGCTAAGGGCGGTGTTGCAATTACTATTACCGACCAATTTAATATTCCTATTAAATACATCGGACTTGGCGAAAAAATTGAAGACTTGCAAATATTTGATAAAATTGAGTTTGTTAAGAGCTTATTTGTCCAAAACTAAATATGCAAAATAGAAATAAAACAATTTCAATAATAACACTTGGCTGTTCAAAAAATCAAGTTGATTCAGAAGATTTAGCGGGAATATTGCTTGCTTCTAACTATAAAATCAGTCATGAAACAGAATTTGCAGATATTATCATAATTAACACTTGCGGTTTCATTCTTGATGCAAAGACACAATCAATTGATACTATCATGTATTACATTGATGCCAAACAAAAAGGTAAAATTCAACAATTAGTAGTGTTCGGCTGTATGGTTGAACGCTATATTGAAGAATTAAGTTCAAGTTTGCCAGAAGTTGACGCATTTTTTGGGGTGAATGATGTTCCTAAAATCATAAAATGGATAAGTCATCAAAAAATTAAGCCAACAACATATAATCGATTACTATCCACTCCGCCACATTATGCATATCTTAAAATAGCTGAAGGCTGTGATAGATTTTGTTCTTTTTGTGCAATACCGTCAATTAGAGGAAAATACATATCTAAACCAATAGACGACATCATCAAAGAAGCAAAACATTTGGTTAAAAATGGAGTTAAAGAACTAATAATCATTGCTCAAGATACAACATTTTATGGTTGTGATTTGTATAACAAACAAATGCTCAATACTTTGTTAGAACGATTGGCAAAAGAATCAAATGCAGAATGGATAAGATTGCACTATACTTATCCTTCGGATTTTCCATTAGAAGTAATTGATACCATAAATAAATATCCAAATATTTGCAAATACATTGACATTCCTTTTCAACATACCGATAATGAAATATTAGAAAAAATGAAAAGAGGTCATACGCTAAAAGACATAGAAACTATAGTTTCGCACATCAGGAAAACCTCTAAAAACCTTCATATTCGCACAACATTTATAACAGGCTTTCCTAATGAAACTGCAAAACAACACAAAGAATTAGTTAATAATTTGAAGAAATTCAAATTTGAAAGAGCCGGCGTTTTCACATATTCGGAAGAAGAAGGCACTGCCGCTGCACAATACAAAGATAATGTAAGCCAAAAAACTAAAGAAAAGCGACTTCAAGAGATAATGACAATTCAAGAAGAAATATCTTATCAAAACAACATCAAAAAAATAGGCAATATTTTTAAAGTTATAATTGATGAAGTACATGATTCTTATCTTTTAGCAAGAACAGAATATGATTCTCCCGAAATTGACAATTTAGTTACAGTAAAATTATACGACAAGCAAATTTACAAACAAGGAACTTTTGTGAAAGTAAAAATTATTGGTGCCGACAGTTTTGATTTGCTTGCAGAAATAGTTGAATAATTGTCAATACTGGCTTTGTTTATTAGTTATTTTGTAAAACAACCCTTAAATATTTAATAAATTAATTGTAATATTTATGAGCACAAACAAAAACTGGCATTGGATATATAATTATGCATTTGTATCAATTTTCGTAGGAACATATTTATTAGTCCATTTTTACGAAAAAACAATCATTCCATTATACATTGTAATTGGCTTCATAATATTAAGTGCTGGATTGTTTGCACTAATAATAAAATTTAAACCTTTCAAAAAAATTCCGTTATTAGCATTTCCATTCTTTTTTCTTTCATTATTTGGAGTTGGAGTAAATTTAGCTACTATTCTGCTCATCTGCAACTTTTATATATCTCCAGCCAAAACATCTGAAACCCATATTTATCAAAAAGATGAATTAGAAACCATAAAACTTACAGCTTTCACTACTGAAAAAGGGAAAGTTATTTATGACTTTACTTTTAAAATTAAATTCAATACGATACCAACTAAAAAAAGAGTGAGTCTTTCGGCAAATAATGCAAAAATAAAAGAGCTTCATATACACACAAAACAAGGATTGCTTGGATATAGAGTAATAACTAAAAAAGAAGTGTTGTAAGCCTAATACATTGTTTATAATCGTTTTCAATAATACTTGTAATATAAAATGTTGTAGTTCATAGCAATAACTCCAAACTTCTCAAATTTGATGAATATCCGAATTTCTTCGT
>CAZKDV010000077.1:0-11912 GCA_964551645.1 uncultured Bacteroidales bacterium
AGTTAGCAAAATTGTTTGATTTTAATTTTGGGTGACCCAGTGTCGAAGTCAGGACGATTCAAAAGATAAAAATAAGAGTAATATCTTTCATATTATCCATACTCACCACATTATTATATGGTCGCTTTAGGCAACTGATTTACTATACTCTAAAGTAAGCGAGTTGGTTAATTAATCCTAGATTACGCATTTGAGTTTTAAATTCATGTATAATTTATTGATAACAAAAACTTTACAATGATTTTTTAATGAAAAATCTCTAACGCTACGCATTAGAAAAATATTAACTTTACTTACTGTATATCAATAATTTATAACTGTATTTTTCTGTATCGTAATATAGATTTAACTCAAAAAATTCCTATTGCGTAATCTGGGTTAATAGAATTAAAATTCTTTTCTTTTTTTAATTATCAACAGAAATATATTTTTTTAAATTTTTATCATAAGTAAATTTTTCAGGATTAATTAAGCCTTTATTATATTCATTTTCGGAAATATTAATCCAAGTTTTTTTATTGTAATCATATTTAGTATATATATATGAAAGCTGGGTTTTAAAATCGAATCTAACCTTTTCTACAGGATTTCCTGCTGCATCAGTTTTCGAAACCACATCAATAAATGAAACTTTACCATATGATATTTTTTCAGGGGATACTGGAAATATTAAAGTTCCAGTAATTTTCATACCTGGCATTATTTCCATATTAAACCCATTTATAAATCTAGTTTGATTAATAATATTCATACATGCTTTTTGAAGGTTTGCATTTAATTCAAGTGGGTTTGTTTGGGGATACTCCTTTAAAATAGACTCAACATGAAATTTAAATACTGGTATATTTTGTAAGTCTGCAAGTATAAGCATCTTATCCATTGCTATTAACGGTTTATCACTATCAGGGTCAATGTAAAGTACCCTTGCATCTTTCATTTTTAAAATATGATCTGTATTGTTGTAAATAGTCACATTAAAAGGAATTAAGCCAGCCCAGATAGCTATAAGGAATTCTTTGGGTTCTGTTACAGGAGTATTCGAAAGTGAAGGAGTAAATGTAACAGGAATCATTTGTTTGTACATTGATTTTTTATACTCAGTAAATTGATCAATAGGTTGTAGTTCAATGGTAATATCACCAATTGTTTGTTTTGAGTCAACATTAGGAGCTAACTGAATTAAAGGATCTTTTGCATATTTTGTAGTGTAAACCATTGGAGAACAACTAACAAAAAAAACTGCAATTAAAAAAATTGCAAAAACAAAAAAATAAATTTTAAAATTTTTCATAATACTTAGTTTTAATTCCTATTCCAACCCCTCGAATAGTTATTAAATTACTAAGAAGCGTGGGGTTGTAGTCTATCCGATTAAGAGGTACCGCCAAGCACCCACGCAACAAATAAGTACAACCCACGCTATGCGTGAGCGTAATACTTATATTCTTGTCGCGTTTTAAAAACTGGCGGTTTTCTTAATCAAGAATAAAGCTAACGCTTCAATTTATTTTATTTTCTTCTATGTCATAAATTTCATAATTATAAAAAATATTTTAAAAATATTTTACAAAAGTAATTATTTTTCAATTAGAACAACATAATTTAAAAAAAAATTATTTTAACTTATATCAATTTTTTAATGAAGATCTGTTTGTTGCTAACATATAGGATTAAATTGCGTTTAACTAGTGTTTAATGTAGTTTTGATATCTTCATGCGAAAGTACAGAAAGTAGCATTTGCAATTTATCTTAGCAATTGCCACTAAAAGGCAATTGTTTTAGAACATATCATCTTCGGACATTCCCTCATCATTATTGCGACGATTTCGATCTATGCCATTATTCTTTTGATTGAACTGCCATGTAACACCTATTGTTAATATGCGGGACTGCCATCTTCTTTCACTAATGAATTTATACCTATCATCGTTCATTGTTACGCCAAATTTATGAGTATTGAACAAATCCCTTACATTTAAGCTAAAAGTTAAAGAATTTTCAATTGCAGCATATTTCAATCCAGCACCGACAAAAAACATTGCATTTCTTTTTCCTTGTGGCATTACTCCGGGACCTCTATACATAGCATTTAATTGCAAATCCCATTTCTTATTAAACTTCATAGAAGAATTTGCCCGAGCACTCCATGATAAATCTGAGTTAGTCAAGTCTGGGTCAATATTTGAGCCGTTTATGAAAGTTTGAAACATACTGCCACTAACATTCATTTTCCACCATTTGGTGATTGTTTGATTTAATATTAATTCAAGTCCGTAAGCATCTGCGTTAGCAATATTTTCAAAAGTTGCCAATGAGAAAGTATCTTGGTATGTTACTCTGTATCTGCTAATTAAATCCACAGTTCTTTTGTAAAAAATACTTGGCATAAAAGTGGTTTTTTTCCATATTTTCATGTATCCTAATTCTACTGAATGAATGTATTCGGGCTTCAAATATGGATTTCCTGAGCGAAGGTTAGGAGAGTTTGTATAGTCTATAAATGGACTTAAAGAATAAAATCCGGGTCTATTAACTCTCTTACTATATGTTAATTGTAAATCTTCTCCTTCGCTAATATTCTTTGTAATTGCAGCAGTTGGATATAAACTTGTATAGTCGTTAAAATATGAAGCAGTATCTCCTTTTACTTTTGGATTAGTTTCAACATATTCAAAACGCAAACCGGCTGAAAAGCTCCATTTATTGATAGAAGTAGAATAATTTGAATAAGCAGCATACACATTTTCGTCAAATTTAAATTGCTTACTTCTAACTGGGTCAAAAATTAATTCAGATTTAGAACCGGCTAAATATTTAGTGTCATTTTCCATAAAACGCAATGTGATATGTGTTCCCATTTCAACTTTTTGCTTATCGGCAATAGGATGGACATAATCAATTTTGCCAAGAAAAGTTCCGTTGTTTGAACTTCCGCTTATTTGCTCATAATATGGCTGAATACTTTCAATGTAATTTGTCCAAGATTCGTCCCAGTATCTTTTTTCTTGGTCAGTTGAATTATCAAATCCTCCACTAGAATAGTTAGCATCTAACATTAGCACTTGTCCTTTGTTAGCAAACTTTTTTGTATAATACATATTGCCATTATACATTCTGTGAGTGTTTTTTCCATCATTATTATTTCGGTAATTTGCCAAAAATAAGTGATTCAAATCCCATTCTGTATTTTTAGAAAATGAATTTGATTCTGAATTAAAAATATTTCCATTAAATGAAAATCCCATAGAATTTTTATCATTAATAAAATAATCTCCTCCTATTCTAATTGAATGTCCTAAAGAATTTGATTCGTTTTCAGAAATTTGCTCTTGAAAAAATGCTGAATTTGGATAAAAATTATTAACATCTAAAACTTCTCTAAAAACTTTCCCTTCTCCTTTTCGCTTATGGTCTCTTAAATCATAATTCATAAACAATCTAAATTTTCCAAATCCTTGACTAATTCCAATGTTTCCGGAATAACCCATACTAGTATTCCAGTTTAATGATGTCATAACAGAAGTATTTTCTGTTTTTCTTTTTTTCATTACAATATTAATAATTCCTGATGTTCCTTCCGGATCAAACTTTGCTGATGGATTTGTGATTAATTCTACGGTTTCAATCATGCTTGCAGGAATTTGTTCAAGTGTAGCTTTTCTTGAGCCGGCAAAATTTGCAGGTCGTCCATCTATTAAAATTGTAACATTTTCTGAACCGCGATAGCTAATATTCCCATCCATATCAACACTAACAGATGGAACTGTTTCAAGCACATCAATTGCATTTCCTCCCGTAACATTAACATTTCCCTCAATATTAACAACTCTTCTGTCGAGGTTCATTTCTATAAAAGGTTTGTCAGCAACAATTTCTACAGCCGATAGAGATGCAGCAGAAATAGATATTTGAATTTTCCCAACATCTAAAACATTCTCAGATTGAGTTGAAAATGTAATTGGTCCATATTCCTTTGTCTGATATCCAACAAATGTGATTCTTAGCAAATATCGGTCATGAGATAAGTTGGGAATTACAAAAGAACCTCGTTCGTTAGTTATAGCACCGCTAACAAGAGTAGAGTCTTTGATTCGGAATGCTGCTACACTTGCATATTCAAGTGCTTGCCCAGAAATTGAATCTGTAATATATCCTTTTATTGTTTTATTAAGTTTAGTATTTACAGCTTTTTGTTGAGCAAATATTGTACTAGTTATTGAGAGTAAGGCAATTAAAAAAATAGTTTTCTTCATAGAGTATAGAGTGATGTGTTTAACAATTGTTTTGACATTAAATTACAAAAAACTTGCGAAAAAATGCAATAATAACAATAATAAGTTATAAAAACTTTAAGACAAGGATAATTGAATGCAAAAAAAGAATATTATCTAAATTTATTTAGAAATTATTATAACAAGCTCGATTATAATATCTAACGCCTTTGAAAAAATCAGATAAATTTTCTTTGCAATATCCTTTTGCAAAACTTATTTTTACTGCAAAATAAATATCAAATCCTGAGAAATCATTTAAGCCCAAAAGTGTATTTAGATAATCCGTTCCAATAGTAAAATTAAATAATCTTAAATTTAACCCCAATCTCGGTTTGTACCATTCATAAAATGCAAAAGGCATACTAAAACCTATGTATCTACTTTCAAATCGTGGAGCAATGAGAAATAAATTTGGTTTTGTTAATCGAATTTTGCCAATGGGCAAAGATTGAAATAAAGTTGAATTGATAAAAAACCTATGTTCAAAACTATAATCAAATTGCACAGACAAAGTTGACGGCAAAAACATTGAAAAACTTCTATCTTTTATAAACATAGAAAAATTTGAATGAGAATTAATGTCTTCTGCAAATTTATCAAAATCATCAAACTTGTATTTGTCCAAATTCTCCCAATATATCTCAGAATTATTTGAGCTATGCCTAATTGAATTATTGTTAAAGTTGATATAACCAATATCTAAAAAAGAAATTCCAACCTTATAGATATAATCATCAAAAACTTGTTGACAAGGTTTTTTGAATAAGTTGTGTTTGCTTTCTGTAGCTTTCTTTTGGAATACAATTCCGACATCAGCACTCCAACCACCTCCATTAATAATATTATCGCCAATGTTAATAATTTGATTATTGGAAGGCAATGTCGAAGTGTATGCAAAATCTAATTTACATGAAGGGCTATAAAAAGTTGAATCATTTAATATAATATAATCCATATCATTTATTGTCATCATTAAACCGTTAATTCCGACTGTCTTTTTGACTGTTGCTCCAAATGACCATTGTTTTTTGTATGGTTTTTTCCATGTTCTTGCGTATGTAATGCCAGTTTCAAACCATAGTGCTTCTCGAATGTTGATTTTATCAGTATTAAATAGAATATTTTGCAAAGGTCGGTAACTTAAGCCTTCGCTAATAAATTTGCTTAAGGGATTATGAATGGAAAGTGAATTAAAGTGCATTCTTAATGCAGAATGAAAAGCAAAACCATGTCCTCCGACATTATACATCGCAGATGGTAGCTGAATAAATTCTTGTGCGTATAAATTCCATTTTCGATTTTTGCTATAATAATCTGAGAATAATTTATCATCATCGCCTTTCCAATCTGCATCTAAATAGAAGAAGTTTTTAAATTGGAAGTCTTTTGCTGGGATATACAGAAAATTATTTTCGACATAAGTGTCTGTAGTTAGAAAATTTATATCTAACCATATTTTCGAATCAGCAATATATGCAGGATTTATTAATATGCTGCTAACTCCGGCATAATTATCATTTATCAATCCTGATAAGTTTTGAGGATAAGCAATTTTCCCAAGGCACAACAAGATTAATAATGTACTGATTGTTTTATTCATAATAACATATCTGTTGAAAACATTAAGATCTTTACTTAATATTGCATAATTGACTTATTTACATGTTTTATTTTGATATGCTCTTGCATTTTTATACATCTTTTTGAATACTATTTCCAAAAACATTTAACAAACAAATTTAAAATAAAAATTTATAGATATTATGAGAGTTTTCAACAAAGTTAAATTTTTTTCTAATTTTACAACTTTCTATTTACAATAAATATTTTTCAAATGCCACTAATTAAAGTCATTGAAATAGGAAACGCAGCAAGCATAGGAGTTTGGGAGATAGACGAGTCTATCAATGAGCTAGTTGGGCAGTTGAACTTAGACGAACAAGAGTTTGAGGAGTTGTATTCTTTCAAATCGGATTACAGAAAAAAACAATGGCTTAGTTACAGATTGCTAATCAAAACCATGGTGAAAGTTGATACTAATTATAAAATTTGCTACTCTACAAGCGGAAAGCCATTTTTAATAAATCCGCCGCGAATAATTTCAGTTTCGCACTCAAAATCATTTTCTGTGGTTTTAATTTCAGACAATTTATACACAAGATTCGGAATTGATATTGAGCTAATTGACGATAAAGTAGCTCGTGTAAAAAACAAGTTTATTAATAAAAATGAACTAACATTATTTTCAAAAGAACCATCATTAGAGCTTTTAACTGCATTGTGGACAGCAAAAGAAGCTATATACAAATGTTTTGACTTGCCCGGTGTTTCATTAAAAAACAATATACTGATTACGCATCTTTGGAAAGAACATAATAAATACAAAATAAAAGCGAAACTTAGTATTGAAAACTCTGAAAATATATATTTGATCAATAGCTTACGAATTGATAATTATATGCTTAGTCATGCTGAAGACATTACTTTCAAAGAAATACAAAAATAATTTCTCAAAAAAATCTTTACTAATCACAACGATTACAATTTAATCGGCTAATAAACAAAAATTTAAACATAATGGAATTAAATTGTAACTTTGAAAAAAAACAAAAATGTTTAGTTTTATAGAAATTATACATGTAGTTATTATTGTGCAGAGTTTCTCTTTTGCCATTCAGTTGCTGACATTTAAAGATTCGCAATTGAAATCGGGGAAAATAATTGGCGGAATGATGCTTGTTTTGTTTTTCTATTACATGGCAACATTTATACTAAACACAAAGTTAGATGATTTAAGATTTTACTCTATTTTAGTCATACCCTTATTGTTGGCATATCCTCCATTTTATTACATATATGTAAAATCCATTACAACACCTTTGTTTAAGCTGAAAATACAGCATGCTAACCATTTTATCCCATTTTTTGTTTTTTTCATCATAAATACTATTTTGTTTTTTTTGATTTTGTTTGTAGATGAAAATTTAAGCTCAGCAACTAATATCATTTATGTTAGAGTTCCAATTCTGATATATTTAATTCAAATTATCGGGTATGCTATAGTTGTAATTATACTTTTAAGAAAACATTCAAAAAACATAAATAATTATTTTTCATACGAACAGAACATATCATTATCATGGTTGAAAGTAATTATAGTAATTATTACTCTTACAGCATTAATTGAAGTTTTAACTATGTTTTCATTGTTTTCAAACATACAACATATCAAAACTATTGCATACATATTTTCTTTATTATCAATAAATTTTTGGGGTTATTTTGCTTTGAGGCAAAAAGACATATATCATAAAGAAGAAAGCAACACTACTATATACGCCAATAATAAAAATTCTACACCTCCAGACAAGGAGTTAATGACTGAAAAAGAGCATATAATAAGCGAAGAAGAACAAAAACAAATTGTACAAAATGTTTTAAATTTTATAGAATCAGAAAAATCATTCTTAGATCCCCAACTTACTATTCATGATTTAGCATTAAAACTCGGAACCAACAAAACCTACGTTTCAATTTCAATAAATAACATCTTAAAAAAGAATTTCAAGATACTTATTAATGAATATCGGATTAATGAGGCAATTAAAATGTTTAAAGACGAACAATATAACAATATTTCAACAGAAGGAATTGGTTTTAATGTCGGCTATATTTCAAAATCTACTTTTACAAATTACTTCAAACAATTTACCAATCAAACCCCTGCTTCTTACCGAAAGGAAGTAAATCCCAAACGAAGTGAATAATTTGGTTAAAACTGAATAATATTCGCAAATTCAAGCAATTTGTTTGAAGCATCATCTATTGGCAAAATATTCTGTAAAAACACTAACTTTGCATCTCATTTCACAAACTATAATATGAAAGGGCAATTAACAGTTTATAATTCACTAAGCAGAAAAAAAGAAGTATTTATCCCCATGCACAATAAAAAAGTAGGGATGTATGTGTGTGGTCCAACCGTTTATGGCGACCCTCATCTTGGGCATGCACGACCTGCCATTACATTTGACATAGTATTCAGATACTTGAAACATTTGGGTTATTCCGTTAGATATGTAAGAAATATTACAGATGTTGGACATTTGGAAAATGATAGTGATGAGGGTGAAGATAAAATTGCCAAAAAAGCAAAACTTGAGCAATTGGAGCCTATGGAGATTGCACAGTTTTATACCAACAGATATGTAGCATTTATGCAATATCTAAATGTGCTTTTGCCAAGTATTGAGCCCAGAGCATCAGGACATATTATTGAACAAATCGAACTGATAAGGAAAATTGAAGAAGCAGGTTTTGCATACGAAATAAATGGTTCTGTTTATTTTGACAATCAAAAATATAATGAAGAACATCAATATGGAATACTGTCAGGTCGCAAAATAGATGATATGATTAGTAACACACGAAAACTTGATGGACAAGAAGAAAAAAATCACCCTGCCGATTTTGCTTTATGGAAAAAAGCTTCTCCCGAACACATCATGAAATGGAACTCTCCATGGAGTATGGGATTTCCCGGTTGGCATCTTGAATGTTCTGCAATGGGACTAAAATATCTTGGCAATCAGTTTGATATTCATGGTGGTGGAATGGATTTACTTTTTCCTCATCACGAATCCGAAATTGCACAATGTGTAACAGGAATTGGAAATACACCTGCAAAATATTGGCTACATAACAATATGATTACAATCAATGGGCAAAAAATGGGCAAATCTTTGGGCAATTTCATTACGCTTGAAGAGTTTTTTACGGGTAAGCATAATTTATTGGAACAAGAATATTCTCCAATGACAATCAGATTTTTTATTTTACAAGCACATTATCGTAGCACACTTGATTTTTCTAATCATGCACTTCAGTCTGCCGAAAAAGCCTATAAAAAATTAGTTGATTGTTATAAAATTCTTCTAAAATTGCGTCCTACAAATGCAGACTCTATACATAAAGAAACCATAACGAAAATTCAAAACAACGCCTATATTGCACTAAATGATGATTTTAATACTCCAATTGTTATAGCCGAGTTTTTTGAAGCTTGCAAACTTATTAACCAAGTTGAGAATAAATTAACTCATTTTAATGAAGAAGACATAAACTCATTAATATCATTGTATAAAGTGTTTTTTGAAGAAATTCTCGGATTAAGTTTGGAGCAAGAAAACCTGTCTGACAGCAAAATACAAAATGATTTGATTGCACTTATTGTTGATATAAGACAACAAATGAAAGTTGAAAAAAACTATGCAATATCTGATTATGTCAGAACAAAACTCGAAGAATTGGGAATTAACATTAAAGACACTAAAGATGGTGCCGTTTGGGAAATTAAATAAGACACACTAATTATGAGAAAATACACATTTCAACTTTTTATTATAGGTTTTGCAATTACATTCTTTATTTCATGTGGCACGGATAAACAAACAAGTCCGACAAAAGATACAGAAATTGTAGAAATTACTATCCCCGAATTTAATGCTGATTCTGCTTATCATTTTATTGCTCAACAAATAGAATTTGGACCAAGAGTTCCGGGTTCTAAATCTAGCGTAGAGTGTGCTGATTATTTATCCTCAACTCTTGAAAGATTTGGAGCTGATGTTATTATTCAAAAAGCAAGTGTACGAGCATATAATGGCAAGATTTTACCAATGCAAAATATTATTGCTTCATGGAATCTTGAAAATAAAAAAAGAGTAATGTTGTGTTCTCATTGGGATTCAAGACCTTATGCAGATTATGACCCAGATGCTAATAAACACAGAACACCAATAGATGGAGCAAATGATGGAGCTAGCGGAGTTGGAGTTTTGCTTGAAATAGCAAGACATTTGGCTAATTTACAAGCAAATATAGGGGTAGATATAATTCTATTCGATGTGGAAGATTATGGCGAACCAAAAGACGACCAATCGAAAATTAAAGATGATAATTGGGGACTTGGCTCACAATATTGGAGCAGAAATCCGCACAAACATAATTATGTTGCAAGATATGGGATTTTATTAGATATGGTTGGAGCCGAAAATGCAACTTTCTATCATGAAGGATATTCTAATATGTACGCCAAACATGTGCTGAATAAAGTGTGGAATACTGCTGAAAAATTAGGTTACAGTTCATATTTTATTAATCAATCGTCAAATTACATTACAGACGACCACTACTATGTAAATACTATATTGGGTTTGCCCACTATTGATATTATTCATCAAGACAAAAACTCGCCTACCGGTTTTTTTCCATATTGGCATACTGTTGAAGACACTTTAGACAAAATCAGCAAAGAAACTCTTAAAGCTGTTGGCGAAACACTAATAACAGTTGTTTATTCTGAGCAATAAGTTATATTTATAATAATTCGTTTGTACATTTATATCAAACATATTTTCTAGAAAAACAAGCTTATATTCAAATGATTATTAAGTATTATCCCAAAACACCTAAACTTATTTTACTAAAGATAACAGATTGTTTTTACGAAAGTTGTATATTTGTTGCGTAAATTAAATGTTAGCAACTACAAGTAGAATATCAAACTTTAAAACATGATTAAACAAATTTATAGATTTTTGAATCCAAAATTTCAAAACTTATTTCTTGAATATAAAGTGGATTTCAAACCTCGTTATGGGTACGGAAAACCTGCACATCAAGATTTATATAAGATTATTGATTCAAATCGAGATAACTACAAAAATTTAATCAAAAAAGCCTTAACATATAAAAATAACCTATGGTCTATTAAAAAATCAAAAAATGAGTTTGATTCAAAAAAACCAAATTGGAATAATGGATTTTTACCAGGTCTTGATATTATTGGAATTTACACGATGATTTCCGAGTACAAGCCAAATAAATACATTGAAATAGGCTCAGGCAATTCAACAAAAGTTGCTTACAAGGCAAAGATTGAACAGAATTTGGGAGCTGAAATTATGCTCAATAGATCCAACACCACGTACCGAAATAGATAACTTGGCAAATAGAGTGATTAGGGAGCCATTCGAAAATATAGATTTTAATATTGTAGGTGAATTAAATGAAAATGATATACTATTTGTTGATAATTCTCATAGAATCTTACCGAATTCTGACTCAATGGTTTTTTATTTAGAGATTCTACCAAAGTTAAAGAAAGGCGTTATTGTCCATATTCATGATATATATTTGCCTTATGATTACCCTCAGTTTATGTGTGATAGATTTTATTCTGAACAGTATGGATTAGCAATGTATTTATTAGCAAATCAAGAAAAATATAGTACAATTTTACCAAACTATTTCATACATGAAGATAAAGAACTTTCACATTTAATTTCTTCCATATGGAATCACGAGAACTTAGAAGGTGTTGAAAGACATGGAAGTTCATATTGGATAAGGATTAATAAATGATAAAAATTACGATTGCTAACTTGCCAAAATGACGGATGAACGGCTTCGATTGAAGTTCATAGCTAAAAATCCACCACTTCGCCAAGCCACCAAGCCGTCATATTTCATAGCAATAAGTTCAATATTACTGAGTTTAGGAGTTCTAATTTGCGTAAAGTCAAAATTAATTTCAAATTTTGATATGTTTGTTAAAATAATTTCGTAGTTTTGAA
>CAZKDV010000078.1:0-11553 GCA_964551645.1 uncultured Bacteroidales bacterium
CTATAACTTCTTGTATCCCTTGATTAATCTCATCTTGCATACGCAAATACTGTCGATGCAAATCAACCATTTTAATGTCTTTCATACTGAAATTTTATGCAAAAGTATAAAAAAAAATTACTACATGTATTATTTAGAAAGCATTTTAAGATAAAAATGCAAATTGATACCTATTGAAAGTGGACTTTTTGATACGAAACCACAATTAATTTATTATCAATGTGTTTGCTAAGTGTATAAAAAATACCAAATATTGTGAGGTATTTTTATAAACATTATTATGTAAAAATTGCAATAAACAAATTATTTATTACTTTTGCAAACTCGAAAATTAGAATTTATTAAAATACAATTATATTATGCAAAATAAAGGTCCAATTAAACTGTTAGCAATTTTATTTGCGTTAGTTAGTATATACCAATTATCGTTTACATACTGTACAAGAAGAGCGGAAAATAAAGCTGTCGAATATGCTCAGTCTCCTTTAATTACCGAAGAAGCACAAAAGCTAAGTAATGGAGATGCTGTGTTGGCAAAACTTATAGAAGATTCATTGAAAGCTGACAGAGAACGCTTTTATATTGATTCAATTACACAGAATCAACATACTGTAATGAATATTCTCCTTAAGAAATTTACATATAAAGAATGTAAAGAAAGAGAATTGAATTTAGGTCTGGACTTGAAAGGAGGTATGAATGTTACTCTTGAAGTATCTACTGATGGTGTTATTCGTGCTTTGTCAGGATTTAATAATGATCCAAAATTTAATGAAGCAGTTGAATTAGCCTTAAAAAAACAAAAGTCTAGCCAAAAAGATTTTGTAGATTTATTTTATGAATCACTAAAAGAAATTGCGCCAAATGATAAATTAGCATCTTATTTTTTGACAAACGATTTAAGAGATAAAATAAATTATAATTCTACTGACGAAGAAGTATTGCGCGTTATTAAAAAAGAAGCTGGAGATGCTTTTGATAGAACATTCCAAATTCTTCGTAATCGTATTGACAGATTTGGCGTTGCACAACCAAATATCCAAAAACTTCAAACTACTGAACGAATTTTGATTGAACTTCCGGGCATTAAAGACCCAACTCGTGTAAGGAAATTATTGCAAAGTACTGCACAGCTTGAATTTTGGGAAACTTATGAATTTGCTGAAATATATTCGTATTTAGAATTAGCAAATGAAAGATTGGCAAGTTTGTTAAGTGCGGAAAAAGAAAATACGGAAACTGATATTGATATTGTTGAAGAAACAAATCAAGTTGAGGAAGCCGAACAAATTGAAGTAGTGGAACAAGAAAAGGAAAAAACCGAACTTGATGAACTACTTGGAACAAAAGGAACTGAAACTTCAGAACAAACTTTTGAAGATTTTAAAAAGAAAAATCCATTGTTTGCAATTTTAGATATTCATTCAGCTTTAGTGCAAGATGAAGCCGGAAATTTATATCCTAACCCAGGTCCTGTTGTTGGTTATGCGAGTGGTTATGATACAGCAAAGATTAATAACTATATTGAAAAGTCTAAAAATGTTTTTCCTTCAGATTTAAGATTGTTTTGGTCTTTCAAACCTATTGATAGCAAAATTGGAGGCAATACTTTTCAACTAGTTGCAATAAAAGTTACTTCCAAAGATAAGACAGCTCCACTTGGTGGCGATGTTGTTCTTGACGCTTTTCAAGATTTTGACCAATTCGGAAATAGCGAAGTAACCATGATTATGAATAGCGAAGGAACAAAAATATGGAAAAGACTGACAGCCGATAATATTGACCATTCAATTGCTATTGTGCTTGACAAACAAGTATATTCTTTCCCTACTGTTCGTTCTGAAATTCCGACTGGAAGATCGTCAATTTCTGGCGGTTTTACTATGGAAGAAGCAACTGACTTAGCAACTGTGTTAAAATCGGGAAAATTACCTGCTCCTGTAAAAATTGTTGAAGAGGCTATTGTAGGTCCTTCTCTTGGAAAAGAAGCAATTGTAAGTAGTTTGTGGTCTTTTGTTGTTGCATTGATATTGGTGTTGGTGTATATGCTATTCTTCTACAATAAAGCAGGTATTGCTGCAAATATCGCATTGTTTATCAATGCACTGTTCTTGTTCGGAGTTCTTGCTTCTTTGCAGGCAGTGCTTACTCTGCCCGGTATAGCGGGTATCATCTTGACATTTGGGATGGCTGTTGATGCCAATGTTATTATTTATGAACGGATTAAAGAAGAATTAGAAAATGGTAAGGGAGTGCGGCTTGCAATAGCTGACGGATATAAAAATTCCTATTCGGCTATTATTGATGGTAATATTTCAACAATTTTGACAGGTATAATACTTTATGTGTTTGGAAGTGGACCAGTTCAGGGCTTTGCAACTACATTGATTATTGGTATTATTACTTCAATGTTTACTTCTATATTTGTTACTCGTTTGTTTTTTACTTGGATGTTAAATAAAAACTACAATATTACTTTTTATACTAAAATAACTAGAAATTTCTTGAAAAATACTAAAATTGATTTTATCTCAAAAAGAAAAATCAGTTATTTTATTTCAGGAACTATTTTGTTAATAGGAATAACTTTTTTATTTACAAAAGGAGTAAATTATGGAGTTGACTTTGCAGGAGGTAGATCGTATATAGTTCGTTTTGACCAAGATGTTAGAACAGTTGATATTATGAATGCCCTTGAAGATGAAATGGGCGTTTCGTCTGAGGTTAAAACTTTTGGACCAAACAATCAAGTTAAAATTGTTACTAAGTTTATGATTGAAGAAGAAGGTGAAGTATCTGACTCAATTGTTGAAAGAAAAGTATATGAAGGCATAAAATCATTTTATAAAACCTCATTGGCTTATGATGAGTTTGTATCTGACGATGACCAAAAAGTAATTGGACGATTAAGTTCTCAAAAAGTAGGTCCTACAGTAGCAAGAGATATGACAAGAGACGCTATACTTGCAATGGTCTTTTCTTTAATAGTGATGTTTGCATATATCGCAGTTCGTTTTAAGAATTGGCAATATGGTCTTGGCGCTATGCTGACTCAATTTCATGATGCTTTAATTGCGATAAGTGCTTTTTCCATTTTTTATACAATAATGCCATTTAATCTTGAAGTTGACCAAACATTTATTGCAGCAATTCTTACAATTATAGGATATTCAATTAATGATACAGTCGTTATTTTTGATAGAATTAGAGAGTTTACTTCCTTGTTCCCTAAACGACCTATTAAGCAAAATATGAACGAAGCAATGAATTCAACACTGTCCAGAACCGTTAATACTCTTGGATCTACCTTAGTTGTACTTTTAGCAATATTTATTTTTGGTAGCGAAGTTATTAGAGGATTTGCTTTTGCTTTGATTATTGGAGTTGCAGTTGGTACATACAGTTCGATTTTTGTAGCATCTCCATTAGCTTATGATTTCTTGAAGAAAACGGATAAAACATCTAAGACTTCTAACATTTCATTAGAAAATAAGGGAAAGAAGCTAAATAAATAGGAACAAATATTGCTTTTGATAGCAAACGAAATAGGTATATTTTGCTTTTTGTAATACTATTGTAAAAGGTATTAAAAGAAAAAGTAAGTTTTTAAGGTTTTTATTGCGTTTTCGTAATAAAATAAATGTTAAACTGTCGTTCATCTTAATTTTGCAAAAAAATGTATAAAACTCATAAAACATATATCAAAGCTGATATGAAAATGTCAGATTTGTTAAATGAGAACCATTCATTATTAATGCTTTTAGAACACTTAGAAATTGATTTTGCTGTAGGAGATAAAACTGTATCTCATACTAAGTTGCGTTCTAAAGTACAATATTTAGATGAGGAAAAAATGTCATTGATTTAATGTACTCATGTTTTGAAGACAAGTCTTTAATTCCCTCGCATACCCTGTCCATTGTTTCGTTTATTGAATCAAAAATTCTATTGCCCAGATATTTTTCTCTTATTTCTTCCCATATATGTTCCGTAGGGTTTACTTCGGGACTGTAAGGGGGCTGCATTATGAAGTGAATATTTTCAGGTATATCCAAATCATTTGATTTATGCCAGCCTGCACCGTCAACTTGCATTATTATTTCATTCTGACAAAACTCTTTTGAAACATTCTCAAGAAAGAGATTCATCATTTCAGTGTTAGCATAAGGCAATATCAGGGAACTCATCTTCCCTAGACTGGGGCATACAGCGCTATACACATAAAACGATTCTCTCACTATTTGTCTTGGAACCTTTGGTCTAATGTGCATGGGTGCCCACGAGCGTCTTGGAATATGTATTCTTCCAAAACGACCCTCATCTTGAGTCATTACAATAACCTTACTCTTGTCTAGATTCTTAGCTTCTATAATTTGCTTGACTTCGTTATTGAAGTTTTTTTAAAACTCTCCTGAGCTTCTTCATTCTTTTTTGGATGAAAAGATCGTGGCACTAATTTCCTCCAATTGTGTCGGTTAAGCAGCCTGTATATTGTAGTGTCGTGTACCTTGCTGCCCACTAGTCTTTCAAAATCTTCCTTAATCTCTCCGGTCGTTATGACTAATCCATGCTCTGCTTTTGCAACGTAAGAGCTAATGAATTTCCTTTCTTCTTCAAGTGTCATGTAAGAGTTCCTCCGCCCGCCTTTGCCTACTGTATCTATTGACGAGGCTCCGTACCTGTTGTATTCAGATATTGTTTTATTTACTAATGATTTGGATACAGCTAGGTGCTTGGCTATTTCTATGGATGTCCTTGGGAAATTCACAGCATTATAAACGATTAGCCATTTCTGAACCCGCCAGAATCCAGCAGTTTCCCTTATTTTCTTTCTGAGTTCTTTATTACTCAAATGATTTTTTGCTCTTGTTATTTTACTCATAACTTTATTTTTGGCAAAGATAATATAATATTCGATATTAGAACGCATTTTAGTATCAATTATGTCAAGAAAATGGTATTAATCAATTTGCTTTTGTAGCTATTAGCAACCTTTACAATGGGTTTTCTTTAAGTCAAGAAGAAGTTTATTTAATAGATGATATTTCAACGATTTTAAAATTGTTGAAAAATAGCCACCGCTTATATAAGGAAGATAAATATCCCGAAATAAAGGAATATCTGACTAAACTTCATGAACGCCACAACACCAAGGATATTGAGCTTATAGAAAAATTTTTTAATATATATTTTGAAGAAGTTTTAGAGCATTTTAATTATGAAGAACAAATTGCATTCCCATATTTTAGTCAATTAATAGAACCTGAATTTGTCAATCAAAAATCAAGTTTTTCAGCTACCGAATATAAAGAACATCATACTGACATTGAAACCAAATTAACAGATTTAAAAAACTTGATGTTGAAGCATATTGCTTTGAAAGATGATTTGCCTCTTAGACGAAAAATTTTATATAGTTTGTTTGAATTGGAGTTTGATTTGAAAATTCATTCAATAATAGAAGAAATCATACTATTGCCTCTAATAAAAAGAATAGAAAAAGAGAGATTAGATGGGTGATTACAAGATAAATATTGCTATTATTGAGCCTTCAGATATTATTTATGAGGGGCTTTCAGTTCTTTTGCATAAAACAACAAAACATTTATATTTGTTTCACATAGATAGTTTAGAAGAGCTTAGTAATGCCATACTCAATGAAAGCATAAACATAGTGATTTTAAACCCAATAGTATTGCAAAATAGATTAAAGTATTTTGCTAAAATACAAAAACAATATGCTAATATTGTATGGTTTTCCTTGATTTACGCTTATTTTGAAAATGAACTACTTAGTAAGTTTCACGATACTATCTCCATATCGGATTCAACCGAAATACTTACGCAAAAAATTAATAAATCATTTAATTATAACAACTGTGGCGATACCTCACAAGACCAATTGTCTGAAAGAGAAATAGATGTGCTTGCACTATTAATAAAAGGATTGCTAAACAAAGAGGTAGCAGAGGAGCTAAATATAAGTATTCATACAGTAATTAGTCATCGAAAAAACATAACCAAAAAAACAGGAATTAAAAGTTTATCGGGTTTAACAATCTATGCTATATCAAAGAAAATTATACCCATAGACTCAGCCACACTTTAGATTTTACTTGTTATTTCCTTATTAATAATGAGTTTTTATTCAAAAAATCATTCTTTTATGGGATTGTATGTTTTTCTATTTCATTTTTAATTTGCATTTTTAATTTAGTATAAATATAAATAAAGAAATAAAAATGAAACTAAAACTAAAACAGCTAATTATTTTGATGCTTGGATTAATTTTGACATTACAAGTAAAATCACAAGAAAAAGTAGATAAAGTAGATATTATGCTTTTTGGAGATATTAAATCTGCAAAAACGCGTGAACATATTCCGTATTCAACTGTTTCAATTAAAGGTACCAATATAGGGACAACAGCTGATGACAATGGTCGTTACAAATTTGCAAACTTGCCTATGGGTAAACATATACTAGTTGCTTATTCAATGGGATATAAATCATTAGAAAAAGAAGTGTATATAGAGAAAGGCAAAGTAGCTCAAGTTTTTTTTGAATTAGAAGAAGATGTTCTCAATTTAGAACAAATAGTGATTACTAGCACTAGAACAGAACATTATTTGAAAGATGTTCCCATCAGAACAGAAATAATTTCAGCAAGAGATATTGAAAATAAAAGTGCGAGCAATCTTTTTCAAGCTTTAGAAGGTACTCCGGGCGTTAGAGTCGAGAATCAATGTCAATCATGCAACTTTACTATGGTTCGTATGCAGGGACTTGGAGCTGAACATACTCAAGTATTGATTAATGGACAGCCAATATATTCAGGATTGGCAGGTGTTTACGGTTTGCAACAATTAAGCACAGTTGATGTTGATAAAATTGAAGTTGTGAAAGGAGCCGGTTCAGCACTTTATGGCAGTGGAGCTATTGCCGGTGCTATTAATGTTGTAACCAAAGAACCTAGTTTTATTCCTTCAACTACACTTGATGTTCAGCTTGGCAGCTATAAAACTAATAAGTTCGATTTAAATTCTTCAATGCGTAATGAAAAGGGAAATATAGGACTTAATGTTTTTGCACAGCGATATTCCGAAGGTGCAATCGACCAAACAGGTGAAGGCTTAACTAAAAGTGAAGTAATGAAAAAAGACGGTATTTCTGATAGAGTAATGACTGACCTTACTAATATAGGATTTGGATTATTTATAGATGATGTTTTTTTGAAAAATGATAAACTTATTATTCGCGGAAAGTCAGTATTTGAAAAACGCGAAGGCGGGGTTATGGATGACGATTATTTTCGTAATCCATTGACTGATGGAACAGAAAATATTACAACTGATAGATATGAAACATCTTTTAACTATAACAAAAAAATTGGTACTAATTCGGAACTCAATTTAAGTCTTGCTTATATAAATCATAACAGAAATGCAACAAATGATTCTTATTTGAATGACTACATGGCAACACACAATGATACTATTCCCGATTTAAGAGATATGAGACCTTATCTTGCAGACGAAAATTCATTAACCTCAACATTAACTTTTAGTACAAACATCAAAAATCATAATTTAATCGTAGGAATTCAAAATTTTTATGACAAACTTGAAGAGTCTGGAATGTATGTTGTTGTTGATGAGTCAAGCAGCTATATGGGTAAGTCGTACCGCTCTGTAGCATACAAATCTGCAAGAGAAATAGGACTATTTTTACAAGATGAATGGGCAATTAATGATAAATTAATGATAGTGCCGGGTATTAGAGTTGATAATCATCACTCAGAAGAAGAATATATATCAGATCAGCAAGTGTTTGAAACTACTGTTTTTCCGAAAACAAATTTTGAAGAAACAGCTGTAAACCCAAGATTAGCAATAAAATACAAACTATCTGAGAAATTTACTGTTAGAGCCAATGCCGGAACCGGATTTCGTGCTCCTTATGGTTTTTCTGAAGATCTACACCTTTGTAGTGGTTCTCCCCGTGTTTGGAAGTCGTCAGATTTAAACCCAGAAACTTCAAAAAGTTATAATCTTTCACTTGATTATTATGCAAAAACTATTAGAATAAGTGCAAACATGTTTAGGACAGACTTGAAAAATAAGATAGGCTTCACAGATGCAGATAAAAACATTGCCACATTGGGATACGACTACCAATGGAAAAATATTGATGATGCTTTTGTGCATGGCATTGAGCTATCAGTTGTGTCTAACTTAACAAAAAATCTCGCTTTGGGAGTTGATTTGACATATAATCAGGGAGAATATAAAAATGTTAGAGAAGACTGGATTGGAACTCAATATGAAAAAGAAAGTAAGTTTATCTCAAGATTTCCAACTTCAACAGCTAATGCTAAAATAGAATATACTCCCAAAACATGGATATTTTCTCTGACCGGAAACTATCAGGGGACTATGTATATTGATTACTATAGCGAAGATGCAACTCAATCAAAAATTAAAAAAACTAAACCAAATATGCTTTTTAATGTAAGAGCATCTAAGAGTTTTAAAATGTTTAAGCTATATGCCGGAGTAAATAATATTTTCAACTATGTACAAGATGAAAGACACTTAGATGACGCAGCTTTTATTTATGCTCCAGTATATGGTAGAATGTTTTACGGAGGAATATCAATTAATATAAACCATTAACTATAACTTGAAAATAAAATTGTTTTTTTAGGAGAAAGAAGTGTTAAACCTTCTTTCTCTTTTTTTTGTTTTATATAGAATAGAATTTACCATTTATTTGTTTTTTTCAACTGCATGTAGTCGTTAACTTCTTTTTTAAATACAGGAAAAAGAAGCAATAGTGCGATTAAGTTTGGAATAGTCATAAAAGTAATGGTCATATCAACAAAATTCCATACTAATTCTAATCCCCAAATACAGCCTAGAAAAACAAATAAGCCGAAAACAAAATAATAAGGCGTAATTGCTTTATCTCCCCATAAATATTGAACTGCTCTACTTCCGTAATATGACCATGCAATTACAGTTGAGAAGGCAAAAAGAAAAAGCCCAATGCTTACAATATGTTTAGCAATCCAGCCAATTCCAATTTTTGAAAGTCCAAGACTAAATCCTAAAACAGTCATATCCACTCCATTTGTATCAGGTGTAGTCCATGCTCCAGTGGTAATAATAACAAGTGCGGTTAAAGTGCAAATTATTATAGTATCCACCAATGGTTCAAGTGAAGAAACAAGTCCTTCTTGCATAGGATGTTCAGTTTTTGCAGCTGCGTGAGCAATAGGTGCTGAACCTTGCCCGGCTTCATTTGAAAATAATCCTCTTTTGACTCCCCAAATCATTGTCATAATAACCGTAGAACCTAAAAAACCACCAGTAGCGGCTGTTCCTGTAAAAGCATCGGTAATTATCATATAGAATGTTCTTGGTAAATCTTGTGCATATATAATAAGCACCATAATGGCAGAAACAAAATAAAAAACAGCCATAAAAGGAACAAGTTTTGAAGTTACTTCTGCAATTCGTTTTAAGCCTCCAACTATAATAATTAGAACCAATGCTGTAATAACAATTGCCGAAACGATATTAGGTATTCCATAACTTGAATTTAACGCTGCTGCCATTGAATTTGCTTGTGCCATATTTCCTGTCCCAAATGAGCATAAGCCAGCGGCAAAGGCAAATATCAAAGCAAGATATTTTGCAAATTTCCCGAGTTTGTCTTTTAAACCTAATTCAATATAATACATTGGTCCGCCCGAAACTGTACCGTCAGCATTTATTTTTCTAAATTTTTGAGCAAGAGTACACTCAACTAATTTAATCATCATGCCAAGGAACCCAACTACCCATAGCCAGAAAACAGCACCAGGACCGCCATAATGAATTGCAAGTGCAACTCCAACTATATTTCCTGTTCCAACAGTGGCAGATAATGCAGTGGTTAGTGCTTTAAATGAAGAAACATCGCCTTTTGTTTGCCTGTTTTTATATTTACCCGCAACAATTTTTAAAGTATGACCAAAATTTGATACTTGTAAAAATTTAAAATATACAGTGAATATTAATCCAGTCGGAATTAATAATATCAGTATTGCATAGCCGCCTACATAATCATTATAAAGAGAAATCCATAAATTTAGCTTTTCTATCATAATTGTGTTTTTTTTAAATTAATCCTATACCATTTAAAAATACAATAGCAATAGCAATAGGAGCTATATATTTTACTACAAAGAAAACAATTTTTAAAAATGTATTATGCAAAGTACCATAATTTGATAACTCAAGCAATGCAACTTTCTTTTTTAACACCCAACCGACAAAAATTACTATTAATAAACCTCCAAGTGGCAAAAGAATATTTGAAGCTGTAAAGTCCATTATATCAAATATTTGCATCTTTTCACAACTTCCGTTAGCTTTAGATGTTATGTTCAAATAAATATTTTTAAAAGAACTCCATGATAATGTACAAACTGCACCTAATGTCATAGCTGCTATTGCAGAGATGATAGTGGCTAATTTCCTTTTTATTTTTAGTTCTTCAACAAAATATGCAACTATAACTTCAAGTAAAGAAATTGATGAGGTAAGAGCAGCAATAACAAGCAATAAGAAAAATAATATTGCAAAAAAACTACCCCATGGGATTTGTTCAAAAATTGAAGGAAGTGTTATGAAGACAAGTCCGGGGCCACTTCCGGGAGCAATGCCAAAAGCAAAAACAGCAGGAAAAATCATGATGCCTGCAAGTATTGCCAATATCGTGTCAGCCATAGAAACACTAATGGCAATAAATGTTAAATTTTCTTTTTTATTTACATAAGAAGCATAAGTTATTAATGTTCCCATTCCAATGCTTAATGAAAAGAAAGCTTGCCCTAATGCATTTAATATGGTTTGACTCGTAAGTTTTGAAAAGTCGGGTTTAAACAAAAATTCTAATCCTTTTGCTGCACCCGGCAATGTTACGGAACGAATACATAAAATAATGATAATTATAAAAAGTAATGGCATCAGAAATTTAGAATACTTTTCAATACCTTTTTGCACTCCTGCAATTACAATTATTGCTGTGAAAAACATAAACATAATATGCCAAAAAATAGGTTTAGTTGTGCCACTCATCAGATTTTCAAAGTGTCCATTATAGTTTTGCCCAAGCAAATTTAATCGTATAGACGAAAATAAGTATTCCATTGTCCAGCCGGCAACAGTACCGTAAAATGCTAATATTACAAATGCAGCGATAATACCGATTAATCCCACTACCCACCAAGAACTTTTGGGAGCAAGTTTTTTAAAAGATCTCAAAGCATTTGTTCCAGCTTTGCGTCCTATTATCATTTCAGATAACATTACTGGCACTCCAATTCCCAAAACAAAAATTAAATATATAAGCATAAAAGCACCACCACCATTTTCTCCAGCTACATACGGAAATCTCCAGATATTGCCTAAACCAATAGCTGAACCAGCTGTAGCAGCAATAACCCCAAATGTGCCACTAAAGCCATCTCTTTTGTTTATTTCTTTCATTTAGTATGTTGTTTTG
>CAZKDV010000079.1:0-11419 GCA_964551645.1 uncultured Bacteroidales bacterium
TTTACGGTAAACGGCGATTTGACAATTGAAAATGGAAGTTTAGCCACATCTACATATACATTAACTGGAGCTGGTTCAAATTCGGGCAAAACCTTAATAATCAATAATGAAGCTGCATTTACTATTCAAACAGCTATTGCTGACCCAATGCCTATTTTTGAATATTATGACTTAAGTTTTAATAGTACAGTTGAATATAAGTCTAACTATTCAAATAATGTTTTAGGTCTTGATTATGGCAACTTAACATTCTCGATTGTCTCTGGTTCGGCTCAATATATTAGAACCCTTGTCGGGAATGCTTCTGTGGCAGGCAACTTAAGCATTAATAATTATAACAACTTTAAGGTAGGAAACAATACTTTAACATTAGGAAATACTTCTGCTCCTTCGGGTTTAAGTGGACAAATTGTGATGGGTACTACTTCAACAAATATTACTGGCGCAGGCAATGGTGCTAATTTAGTTTTTGTTGATAATGCTGCCAAAGATGCAATAGTTTGCAATCTTCCATTAATTAATGATGGAATAGATATATTGACTATAGATAGAGCTAGCGGGATACGACTTTCAGGGAATAATAATGTCAACAAATTATATATGCTCAATGGTTTGTTGGATATATATGGTAAGTCTCTTATCGTTGGTTCTTCAATTGTGAATAGTGCAACTCCTGCCAAGTTGTGTTCAACAACTAATAATGGGACTATTAATTTTGCAGGGGGAACGGGTGATATCGGAACATTATATATCAAAGATAGTACAATTATCACTAAAATGGTTTTTTCAAAATCAGGGATAGCTCCTATTGTTACAGTTGAAGGTGATTTTACTCTTGCAGGTGGTGCGGAGGCATTTAGTTTTAAAGGTGAAAATGGAGTGTTTAATATTAATGGAAATATGATAATTAGTAGTAACACTGCCAAGGCTTTTACTATGACTGGAACGGGAGTTACTTTAAATATGAATGGGGACTTGACTTTGGGTGCAACTACTGTTGCTGTATTTGATTGGACTGACGGTATGATTAATATGGGCAACAACACTTTCTATTTTAACTCAACTGCAGCAAACTTGCCATCAGCTACCCAAACAAAATACATATCATTTTCAGGTTCAGACGGAGGCTTCCAATGGAATATGCCTAATTCAACAGCAGCAGGCACATACAAATTGCCTATTGGAGTTTCTGGAGATGTCAACGGATTTAGACCAGTTTCAATACAATTAAATGCAGCAAATCCAGCCTCAATAGTATCTCTAAAAGTGGGTTATGACAAGCATACCAATATAGGAGTAGCATCAGCAACCGAGGTGCCGCTAGTAGGTAATAACAGAGCAGGATACATTGCTAAAATTACTCGCGGGGTGAATGACTTCACAGTGGCTCCTAATATTATTATGACTTATCAAGATGATGACTTTAATGACGGAGCTCCCGATAGCGATGAGGTTGCAATCTATAAATATAGTGGAAGTGGCTGGTCAAGAGTAGGAAATAATGGAGTGGACAGTGCAGATGATAATGTAACTATTTTGAAAAACGACATTAGCCTTTCTACAAATACAGAATCTTATGTACTTGGCGTATCAGGTGGATTGTCTTTGCCTGCAAGCATATATAGATGGACAGGTGTAACCAGCAACGAGTGGAATGAGCCAACCAATTGGGAAATAAACAACGGAACTTATCCAAACGATCCTGGAGATAATGTGGTGATTGATGATACTTTTAGTCCAAGCAATTGGCCCACAATTTCTAATGGAGTTACTTATACTGTTAAAAACATTTCAGTTAGCAATGGAGCTGTTCTAACTATAGGAGCAGGAACGAGTGGACAACTAGATGTTTATGGCAACTTTGTAAATAATGCTACTGTTAATGTAGCTAATGGAAGCACGGTTCGCTTTATGTCAGCATCAACCCAAACAATTCCAGCTGCTAATTACTTCAACTTGACATGTAATGGCAACACAGGAGACAGAATCTTATCACCAACAGGAACAATTGGTGTTGCAGGAACTTTAACATTAGGCGCCAATAATTACATCACAACATCAAGCACTATCAATTTTAATGGTAGCGGAAATCAAACAATTCCGACACAGCCAACAACAGGCTTCTACAATAATTTGATGGTTTCAACAGGAGGAACTAAAACTATCCAAGCAACTACTAATATTAACGGCAACTTAACAATCAATTCGGGTGCTACATTGGCAGACGGAGCTAGCGCTATTATTGTTGGACCCGGTAGTTTTTCGGGCAAAACATTTACAATTGATGATAATGGAACCTTTACTAGTGTTAACACTTCAACAGCTATAAACTCTACTAATATTGGACCTTTCCCATTATTTGAAACTAATGATTTTGACGAAAATAGCACTATCAACTTTAATGCTTCTGCCGCAACTCCAATAGCAGCAATTAGCTATGGCAATCTAAGTTTGTCAGGTTCATCGGCTACAAAAGTAGCACAAGGCAATATTACTGTTAGGGGCAATTTTACCAACAATAGTTCAGTTACATTCAATTTGGGCAGTAATAATACGCATACATTTAATGGAAATTTAACCAATACCGGAACTATTGCTAATGCAACTTCTCCAAACCAATCGAATATAGTATTTGAAGGTAGTGGAAATGCTAATTTGCCAGCTATAACAAATGGAATAGCTAATTTGACAATAAATAGAAGTGGAGGAATTGTGTCAATGACGGGAATAAATACCATTTTCGGAGCATTAAGCCTAACAGACGGTATTTTGGCTATTAATGGACAAATACTAACAATTGACGGAACTATTGCATCAGGAGGTTTTGGCTCAATTAGTGGCTCTACAACATCGTCAATGGTCGTAAATGGAAGTGGCAACTTAGGAACACTTAATTTTACAACGGGCGAGCAAAATTTACTTAATTTAACGATTAATAGAAACTCAGGAATTGTTGTTTTAGGGACTAATTTATCAATTGGAACAGCAGCAAGCGGAACTTTGACACTTACAAATGGCATACTTGATATGGGTTCAAATGTACTTACAATTGCCAATACAAATGCTAATGGAGTTACTGTTGGTTCGTCTAATAGTTTTGTCAAAGGAGCTTTGGCAAGAACTCTTCCTGCTTCACTTGCAAGTGGCACAACATATCATTTCCCTATAGGCAAAAATGCTTATCAACTAATGTCATTTAACAACTTGGTAAGTTCAGGAAGTGTTGTTGTTACGGCTGAGGTGTTTGATGAAAATAGCAACGGCATAGGCGGATTGGGAATATCTAATTTTGGAAATAGGTATTGGCATGCAACAGTTAGCGGTACAGGTAGCATAACTGAGGTTGGCTCAGTGAGTTTAACAGAAACTGGATTAGTAAGCGGAACTAGTGTAATTGGACAATCTTTGACTAAAACTGGAATATATTTAAACAAAAACGGAAGTGTTTCGGCTAACACAATAACAAGCCAATCAATGATTAATCCATCTTTAGGCTATTTTGCAATTGGCGAAAAAGTAGTATTCGACCTATGTCCAGGACCATATACCATAGGACCTACGGGTAATTTCAACACCCTTGCTGAAGTGGCTGACATTCTTAATGGTACCACAGTTTCATGTAATTTGTTGTTTGAACTTCAATCAACATACACAGAGTATGCAAGTACTCCAATTGTTTTTGAAAATATCAACAATGGAACAAACACAATTACAATCAGACCAATTGCTGGTGCAAGCAATCTTTTAACTTCTGGTGATCCCGGAACAAGCAGTCCGCTGATTAATCTGAAAGGAGTTAGCAACATTATATTAGACGGAAGATCTGGTGGCACAGGAAGCGATATTAACTGGACAATCAGCAATGCTCGAACAGCAACAACAGTAGGTCCTGCTGTGCAAATGCAAAGTGGGGTTAGCAACACAAGATTGCAATATCTACAACTTGAGAGTCAAAACACAACAGCAACTAGCGGAACTGTATTTATTACAGCAAATGCTACTCCTGCTGTTACAAATTCAAATATTACGATACAAAATTGTAATGTAACTAGTTTACCAACAGGAACAATGGCTAACGGAATCTATGCTTATGGCAATGCTTCAACTCAATTTAACCATAATATCAATATTTTGAATAACAAAATATTCAATTTCACTAGCAAAGGTATTGGACTTGACGGCACAGGCTCTGCTACGCAAGGATATGGAAACGAGTGGAACATTTCAGAAAATAGCATATACAACACTCAAACAACGGCAGTAGCAATAAGGGGAATATCCATCAATACAGGTAATGGACATTCAATTGAGGGTAACTTTATTGGTGGACAAGCAGCAAATTGCGTTGGATTGCCAATGACAAATAGTGGAAATGTTGCATTTAACGGTATATATTTAAGTGTTGGTACAAACTCAGCAACTATTGTTGATAACAACACTATTAGCAATATTAGCATGACTGGCACTGCAGAATCTTCTTTCATTGGAATTAACTTGGCTGCAGGTTTGTGTCAAATAGGAACAACAAATGGCAACATCATTGGGAGCATTGCTTCTGTCAATAGCATTCAAGTTGCAGGAACAAGTACAACTGTTGGTATTGCAGCCTCTTCAACATCGGCAATCAGCATAGCTAAAAACACTATTGCTAATATGGCGGCAACAGGAACAGCAGCAGGCTCTATGGTTAGAGGTATAGCTGTTTCGTCTTCGGGGGTTTACACTATTTCTGCTAACACAGTTAGAAACTTATTTACTTCGGGCATTGGCGTAGGCACAGGAACATCTTCGTCTGTTGTGGGCATTTCACACTCAGCAACTGGAGCAGGTGCTACTATTGAAAAGAATACTGTTTATGCTTTGTCTAATACAGCTGCCTCAGCCAATGTGGTTGTTACGGGTATTGCATATACAGGTGCAACAAGCGGAACTAATATTGTTAATGCAAACTTTGTTCATAGCTCTTCAACTTCTTCATCTTCATCAATATCACAACAAGTGGGTATTGCTGCCGTAAACGGCTTAACTACATGTTCAAACAATATGATAAGGCTAGGAATTGATGCTCAAGGAAATGCACAAACAATTACGCCTATAATTGCTGGTATTAGCAAAGCAAGTACCAACAATATGAAGTTCTACCACAACTCAGTTTACATAGGTGGAAGCGGAGTTGGAATAGGAACTGCCAATACTTACGCATTCAACAGAACAGCTGCAGGTGTTGATGATGTTAGAAACAATATATTTGTCAATGCAAGGTCTAATTCTTCAACCGGAGGCAAACATTATGCAGTATCGTATAATAACAATACAAACCTAACAAGCAACAACAATATCTATTATGCAAATGGCACAGGTGGTTATATTGGTTCATATAATGGAGGTACAACAGAACAACCAACATTGCAAGGTTTAATGTTAGCGTCAGGAAGTCAAGAGAATGCTTCAGGATTTGGAGATCCAAACTTTGTAAGCCCAACAAGTGCAACTCCAGACCTTCATATACAAGGAACAACTCCTGCCGAAAGTGCAGGTGCTGTAATTACTGAGGTTGCAAGCGATTTTGATGGAGATAACAGAGGTTATTATACTCCTGTGGATATAGGTGCTGATGCCGGAAACTACACAAGTTTAGATATTTATAATCCGTTAGTAAGTGTGCCTGCAATTTCTAGTCAAGCAATGTGCGGAGAAGAATTATCAATAGAAGTGATTGCAACAATTACCGATGTGGGAACTTCGGGAATTGCTAGTGGTTCGCTTGCTCCAAAACTATGGTGGAGACTAAGTGGAGGAACTTGGACTTCTCTTGCTCATTCGTCTGTTAGCGGAAATGAATATACATTCTTATTAGAAATTGATAATTTAGCAGCAGGACAAACTTATGAGTACTATGTTGTAGCTCAAGACCAATCTTCGGCACCGAATTTTGGTTATAGCCATTTTAATGCAACAACTCCCACACATAGTTCTGTAAATAATATTACTACAGCAAATGCTGTCCCTGCTACATTTTCAATTAATTCTTCGGCTCCTTTAAGTGGAGTTGTTACTGTTGGTAGTGGTGGCGATTATCCTAGCTTCAACGGAGCTTCAGGCTTGTTCTCGGCTATTAATAATAATGGATTAAAAGGAGACCTTACGGTGCATGTTATAAGTGATATTACAGAAACTACTACAACTACTTTAAATACCATAAATAATTATTGTGGCGTAGGTCCTTATACTGTAACTATTGAGCCTTCTTCAGCATCATTGAAAACAATTACCGGAAACTTATCAGGCGATGGTTTGTTTGTATTTAACGGAGCTAATGATGTTATGATAGATGGACGATATAATGGTAATGGTCAATATTTGAAATTTGTCAATACGAACTCAAATACAAATACAATTTTAATACAAAATGGAACAACTAATTTAGCAATAAAGAATTGTATTATTGAAGGACAAGCAAGTTCAACAACAAAAGGAATAATTAATATAGGAGGAGGTGTGAGCAATAGCTATATCACTATAGACAATAATTTAATTGGCAGTGCAAATTGGGCAAGTAATTGTATTTATTCTGCTGGTAATAATAGCGACCCCAATCATCATATTACTATTAGCAATAATGAAATTTTTAATTTCCTTATTTGGAGTGGTGGATTCACTAGAGGATATGGGATAAATATCACAAATAGTGGCAATGGAAGTAACTGGGAGATAGTTGGCAACTCAATTTATAATAAAGGAATAAACGGGCAAAGCACTCAAACAGCAATAGGGTTTACACCAGGAGCAGCTTCAAATGATAATGTTATTTCTGAAAACTGGATTGGCGGTAGTTCTAAAGAATGTGGTATAGATAACATTGGCTATTGGGGCAATAGTTGGAATAATTCTTATGGTGGAGAAAATCAAGTTATTGGGATAGATGTTAATTGCGGTACTATTGCTATTGATAGTAATAAAATTACAAATATTTGGGTTTCAAATTCAGATTATTCCGGATTTGTAGGAGTTTATATCAAAGGCTCTACACAAGCAAGCGTTACCTATAACGAATTTGGTAGCGGTTCTAATGGGCAGCCAGATAATTCTAAAATAATTCAAGTAAGTGGCGGAGCTACTAATTATTATCGTCCAGGATATATTTATGGAATATGGAATCAAAGTAGTACTACATCAATGACGACTTATGATCATAATTATTTTTATTATCTATTTCAAAGTGGTGCTTATGAGGGTGGCAATGTTCATTGTATATCTCACCAAGTGAAAGGACCAGCTACTATTACTCGAAATTTCATTAACGGACCACAAGCAGCAGGGTTATATTATAATAGTTTTGGTATTAGACTAGAGCCTACTGCATCTACATCTGGAAATATTATATCAGGAAATTCAATAGCAGGTCCATATATCAATAGTCCAGTATCTGGAGAAGTTGCTAATTTCGGTATATATATTAAAGTATTAGGAACACAAAAGGTAAGTGGTATTATTTCTGATAATATTGTGTGGGATATGAGAAATGCAGATAGAGCAGGATATACAGAGGGTATTTATATTTGGTCTAATACAGGAGGGAATGGTGATTGGGACATTCATAATAATCAAATTACTCTTTTGAATAATGGAAGCAAGAGTAATTGCGTTGGATTGTATGGTATTGATATTCAATTAAATTCAGCTTCAACAACTAATGTTTATAATAATACTGTATTTATTGGAGGCGAAAATGGAGGTAGCCCAGTAGCAGGTCATGATTTTAGTTCTTATGCTTTTTTCAGAATGCCTGGTGCATCTGGAACTGTAGTAGGAGATAAAATTACATTAAAAAACAACATATTCATTAATACTCGATTAATATACAATGGATATGTAACAGGACATTTTGCAATAGCAAATTATGGAAACTACAATTATGCTACTAATTGGGATGAAAGTAATTACAATTTTCTTTTAACTGGAGATGGTTCAGTATCATACATAGGTATGTGGGGTACATCAATTGCTTCAACATTTTCAGGATGGCAAAGTGCAAGTGGTAAAGAAGCTAACTCTTGGAGTGTAGCATATACAGGGCAGGCATCTACAGCATCTGCTTTAAATCCTTCTGATTTATTTGTTAACTTATTAAATAACCTTAGCATAAATACAAGCCATCAGGCTTCTTGGTTTGTCAATGGAAAAGGTGAAGCCATACCTAGTGTAGCAAGCGACTTCTTTGGCAACCCTCGCAGTAATATTTATGGCTTTGGAACAGATATAGGCGCTCATGAATTTACTCCAGATAATGGTGTTTTGCCTCACGAACTTATAGCAACACCTAGCAAAGGTGGCACAAATACTTTTACTTTTGCTAGTAGAAACATTGCGTCAATTAACTGGGGCTATACAGGAATCGTTCCTAGCTCAATAGCCTTGAGATATTATTCAGGAGATGATCCTATTAATAATTTCCCTGCAAATGTTGCTAAAACCAATTGGTATATGAATATAACTCCAACAGGTGGAAGCGATTATACATATTCGGCTAACTTCTTCTATGATAATGCTTTATTGGGGTCAATGCTCTCTCCATCAGTTGATTTGTCAGCAATGATAGTTGCTAAAACCGAAATGGGTAGCTGGAAAGATGTTGATAATTCAACAGTTAATTTATCAAGCAATATTTTATCTGCAACAGGTTTAACAATGTTCTCTGATTTTACTGGAAAAGATGGAGATAGTCCATTGCCAGTATCATTGCTATACTTTGTGTCTGATTGCTACAAACAGGGCATTACTTTGTCATGGGCAACGGCTTCTGAAATAAATAATGATTATTTCACAATTGAAAGAAGCGAAGATGGATACACATGGACAAGCATTGCACAGATTAAAGGTAGTGGAAACAACAATTCGCTTAAAACATATAGCTATAAAGATGTTACTGCCAGTCCTTATGTGCAATACTTCTATCGTCTAAGACAAACCGATTATGACGGAACAAATGTGCTTCTATCAACAATTGCTCAATCATGTGAAGAATTGGATAGCGGTTTTGAAATAATTACTGCATTTCAAAATGATAATATTTTGAATATCCATTACAAAGTGCCAAATGATGATAATATTGTGATAGAACTAATAGACATGCTTGGTAAAGTTGTATATGCAGATAAAGTATATGCAAACAAAGGACACGCTATTCATACTATTGATGTAAATGCTATGGCAAATAATAGTGTTTATATGATACGATTAACAAATAGAAATGAGTCTGTTTACAGAAGGCATTTTATTGCACATTAAAAATGTGCGTATTTTTGATTATCGTAAACGATACATTTTACCCGGCAAGCTTTTGATGATACCTGATATTTCCATCTGAAGAAGCACGCTGGCTACTTTGTTTAGCGAAAATAGAGAAGTGTTGCAAATAAAGTCTATATTGGATTGTCCATATTCGTGTAGTATGCGAAAAATCTTTTCTTCATCTTCAGTTAATATGAATGAAGTTTGCTTTGTTGTCTTCTTAGCATGTTGAAACTCCCAATTCATGTTATAGTACAAATCTTCGGCAGATGTAATTAAACCTGCTTTATTGGTCTTAATTAGCCAATTGCAACCTTTTGAATATGTATCTGTTGTTTTTCCGGGAATTGCAAATACATCTCTGTTATAGCTTGTTGCAATTTCGGCAGTTATTAATGCTCCTCCTTTTATATTTGCCTCAACAACTATTACTGCGTCAGCTAAGCCGGCAATGATTCTGTTTCTGCGAGGAAAATTTTCTTTATCGGGAATGGATTGAGATGAAAATTCTGTTAATAATGAACCATTTTCTATGATTTGCTTTGCAAGTGCTTTGTTGGCAGCAGGATATATCATTTGGAGACCGTGTCCCAAAACAGCAATTGTAGGCAGTTCATTTTTAACAGCAAATTGATGAGCATAAGTGTCAATTCCATGGGCTAATCCACTAACAATAATTATGGGTTCGCTTTTTAAGTTTTCAACCAGTTTTGAAGTAAATTCCTTGCCGTATTCTGTACTTCTGCGAGTTCCAACGATGCTAATAACTTTTAGCTCATTATACTTTATATTTCCTTTTGAATATAAAACTATAGGTGCATCAGGGCAATTTTTGAGACGATATGGATATTCTTCATCATTAAAAACAAGAACTTGTATATTGTGTTTGTTAATAAATTTCAACTCTTTTTCGGCATTTTCCATAACTTCTTTAGAAAATAATTTATCAACAAGAGAAGAATTAATAATTTGTCTTTTTTTTAAATTTGAAATACCGTCTTTAAATATATTTTCAGCATTATCATAAACAGATAGAAGTTTGCGAGCAGTAATAGGTCCAATTCCTGGAGTTAAAGAAAGCGTAATTAGGTATGTTGAATTACTGTTTGACATAAAAAGCAAATATGCGTCGAAGTTATTATGTGTAAATTTTAATATTTTATCGAAAACATTAAAATAAAGTTGCAAAATTAGTTAAGATTTCTATTATTATGTTACTTTTATTATTTAATCCGTTGTGCATTTAGGTCAAACTTACTTTTAATTTATTAATTGAAAAATAGATGTTTTTTGCCTTTTGTAAATGCAAAATAATTTTTACAATGAATGTCTGACACATAATAAAATAAAAACAACGAGCCGCTAACCAGCAGTTTGGTGAAATGTGGGGTGTAGTGGTTAATTGAAAGTTTGTGCATCTTTCATACATTTGTGTAAAGTGAAAGTGCAGTATTTTTAAGTCTCGCACTGCGCCAAGTTACCCGAACCGTTAGCAGTAAGCAGTGTAACCCAACATCTATATAGAAACTTTTACACTTACATAGAAATAAACCGAAAGAGAAAACAAAAATTCATGTGAACATAGTCCTAACTAAAAAAATAACTGTAACTTTGTTTTATGCCTAAGTTGAACAAAATATATTTGTTTAGAATGACCCATATTGAGAATATACCACATATTCTTCAGTACGGTATTACTCATTCAACTTCGCCTAATGCTAATCCAAATTTTATGCCCATTGGTGATGGTAGCTTAATCACAACTCGTAATAACTTTTTATTGAACAATGGCAGGTGTTTAGGGGAATATATTCCATTTTATTTTGGAGTAAGAACCCCAATGCTATATGTTATGCAGAAAGGTTTTAATATGGTGGTTTCAATCGTAGCGGAAAATATTGTATATTGCGTGAGTTCCGTTCAGAAAATAGTAGATAAGAATTTGAACTTTGTTTTTACAGATGGACACGCAGTTAATAGCTTCTCAACACAATACACTAATAATATTGACACGATTATTGATTGGAATGCTGTCCGTTCACAATATTGGTCAGATGAAAGTGACTTGGATAAAAAACGAAGAAAAGAGGCTGAATTTTTAGTATTAGGAGACATTGCAATAGATGCT
>CAZKDV010000080.1:0-11367 GCA_964551645.1 uncultured Bacteroidales bacterium
CGCCACCTTCTTTTTGCATCATAATTTTCGTTTGAGCAAACACACTACTTGAAAACGTTACAAGTAGGAAAATCCATAAAATTTGTTTCTTCATTTTTTTAATTATTTGTTGCCTACTCTTTAATTCTCCGTTTTCGGCTTTCCCGGATTTTTTCAAAATTACACACAACGCGCAAATATACGAACTATTCTCCCAAAAACAATACATATATTAAAATAATCATAATAAATTGACATTCAAAGCATAAAATAAAAATATTGTTACGCAATACAGATTATTTTAATTACTTTTGCAAGGAAAGATTGATAAAATGGCTATTTTTCACATATAAAAAAAGCGTAGTATGGATTTCACTGATAAAAGATACAGTTTTGAGATTGGAGAGCATCAAGGCAAAAAGGTAATTTGGATTCGTTTTGAGAAAGATAGTCAACTGATTGCTTATCTTCGTTCGCAGGTTAAAGCAAGGTGGTCGGCCTCGCAAAAGGCTTGGTATTTGACGGATAACCGCCATCATCGCCATCTTTTTGGTATGGAAATCGCAATAGTGGGCAAGGAGGTGTTGAATAAAATACATATCGTCAATTTACCCGCTTTCAATCGCTTTCAGGAGCAATTGCAGTTGAAGGCGTACAGCGAAAATACATTGCGGACTTATTCCATCGAATTTGCTCAATTGCTCTATGTGTTAAAATCTTATCCAGTGGATAATTTGACACCCGAAAAACTGAGGAGTTATTTTCTGTACTGCATCCAAGAGCTAAAATTATCAGAAAGCGAAATCCACAGCCGGATAAATGCCGTAAAATTTTATTTCGAACAAGTGCTGCACCGCGAACGAATGTTTTTTGATATTCCACGTCCTAAAAAAGCGCAGACACTGCCTAAAATGCTAAACAAAAACGAAATACAGCAAATACTGAACGCTGTCGAGAATAAAAAACATAGGCTTATGCTGAAATTGTGCTACGGCATGGGCTTGCGGGTAAGTGAGTTAGTCGGGCTGAAAGTTACGGATATCGACAGTAGCGTGATGCTGGTGTGCATAGAGCAGGCAAAGGGCAAAAAAGACCGTGTCGTAACCCTGCCACAGTCGGTATTGGATGAACTGCGGGCATATTATTTGGAATACCGTCCGAAAATCTATCTTTTTGAAGGACAGTACGGCGGACAATATTCTATCCGTAGCGTGCAGGCTGTTTTCAAATCTGCCATGCTCAAAGCTGGCATCAACAAACGGATAGGCATCCACGGTTTGCGCCACAGCTACGCCACGCATCTGCTCGAAACGGGAACTGATATCCGTATCATTCAGGAACTTCTGGGGCATAATTCCATCAAAACAACCGAGATTTACACGCATGTAACGAATATTTCAAAATCCAAAATCAAAAGTCCGTTAGATTTTATGTGAACAATCAATTACTTTAATTATTAGTTTTTTAATTCTATATGCTTTATGTAGTATTACTAAAAACATACGACAGCTATAATCTAAACTAAACCACAATAAACTTCAAGTTTTCATGTGCTTCTTAAAATAAATTCGCAGTTTTGAATAAAACTGTTTGTGGTTTCTATCTGTTTGAATAATAGCTTGATGCGAGAGTTTAATTTAAGAGGATAACAACTTTTATTTATTTTTTCTAAATGCACAATGAGTTAAGTTAAAATAGCTTTTTGATAAGGTTTTGTTGTGATAATGGCTTGATTTATAGCGATTTATGTTTTTTCTGTAAAAAAGTTGTATATGTGAATAAAAGTGTATATTTGCAAACATATTTGGTTCACCTTTGTGATGAAAAGGGAATTTGGTGAAAATCCAAAACTATCCCCGTAGCTGTGAGTTCTTTAAAGGGTCAATCAACAAAACCACTGTTTGCATCAAGTGAATGGGAAGGTGATTGAGCTAGAACAAGTCAGAAGACCTGCCAAGTATGAATATAGAATTAACTTTCGGGCGAAAAGTATAAGGATTCACACTCTTATTTTATTTTTCCAGAAGGTTTTTGTTGTAAAAAATGATTTTTTTATGAATCGTTTGTTTGTGTTTTTGTTTGTGAGCTTTCTGGCAGTGCATATTGCTATGGCACAGCAAACCAGTGTTGACACTATCACACTTAAAGCTGTAACGATAACTTCACAAAAGATGAAGGAAAGCGATGTGTCGGCAAGTCCAATGCAGTCAATTAGGATTGATGAAATTCAGCGTATTTCGGGTTTAGATGTTTCTGATGCAGTTCGCTTGTTTTCGGGTATAGCCTTGAAAGATTATGGCGGAGTGGGGGGCATGAAAACTGTAATGGTTAGGAGTTTGGGAGCAAATCACACAAGCGTTTTTATTGATGGAGTGAAGATTAATGACATTGCAAGCGGGCAAATTGATTTGGGGAAGATATTGTTGTTCAATACAGATGAAATCAGCCTAAACATTGGACATTCGTACAACAAGTGCAAGCCCGCTTCTTACTATTCTTCGGCAAGTGTTATTAGTGTCAGCTCAGCTATGCCCGATACATCAAAGAAAAACGAATTGCACTTGGGATATAGGCATGGCTCGTGGGGGCTGTCAAATCCTTATTTGTTGGCACATAAGCGAATTGGCAAACGCTCAAATCTTGCCTTTGCTGCAAATATGATTAAATCAGATGGCAATTATCCATACAAAGTTACTTATGGCAGTTTGAAAGATAGCGTTTTGCACAGAGTCAATTCCGACTTGACTTCCTATCAGTTGCACATTAATTTTATTTCAGTTTTTAAAGATAGTTCGCATTTGAGTTTGAAAATTCAATATGACGAGGCTGAGAAAGGCTTACCCGGTGCCGTGATGTTATATAATCCGCATTCAAAACAAAGAATGTTTAACAAGGACTTTTTGGCAAATGTCAGATATGAAAATCACAAATCTCATCGCATTAACTATCTTTTGATCTCCAAGTATGCTCGTAACTTTTTAAACTATAAAGATCCCGATTATTTAAACAATCATGGAGGTATAAATAATAAATACACTCAAGAAGAATATTTTTTGTCATCAGCATTTTTAGTTAAAGCCACAAGCAGCTTAAAATTATCGTTAGCTAATGATGTAATGCTGCAAAAGCTTGTAGCGAGTAATTTGAATGAGTATCCTAAGCCTCAAAGGCTAACAAGTATGCATGTTGTTGCTGCCAGTTATCTTTATGAGGCATTAGAGCTAAATGCCCATTTGTTAGGAGCTTATATAAACGAAAAGGCTGATATTGCCAACTCAATTCCAACTCGCATGATAGCCGATTATAGTGCTTCGTTGGCGTATAAGATAAGCAATTCGCCACATCTTCGTTTGAGGCTTTTGCATTCCAAAAACTTTAGGTTGCCCACTTTTCAGGAGTTGTATTATAGCTTGGTTGGCAATAGCAATTTGTTACCCGAAAATGCAAAGCAGTTTAATGTTGGCTTGCTTGGGCAATATGAGTTTGGATTTATTGATTATATGTCCTTCAAAGTTGACTTTTTTCACAATGAAGTGGACAATAAAATTGTGGCAACTCCAAGCAAAAATCTTTTTGTTTGGTCGATGAGAAATATCGCCAAAGCCCATATTGATGGTGTTGAATTGCAAGTGTCGGCAAAAACTAAAGAGTATAAAAGTTTTTTACTTTCAGCAAATTTCAACTATACTTATCAGAGCGCCAAAGACATGACCCAAAAAGGCTCATCAACATACAAGCAACAAATTCCATATATCCCATTTGAAACACTTTCGAGCATGTCAGCCATTAGTTATAAAAAATTGACTTTGGCACACACATTTGTATTCAATGGGCATTGTTTTGTTTTTGGTGAAAATACTTTCGAAAATATGTTGCCATCGTGGACAACACATGATATAAGCCTGTCTTATACCGTACCGATTCACAAAAGTTTTCTAAACATTAAAGCTGAGGTCAGCAATGTTTTCAATCAACAATATGAAATAATTAGAAACTTCCCAATGCAAGGACAATTCTTTGGATTAAATATATCAATTAAAATATAATTACTTAACCTTTAAATTAAAATTAACATGAATACAAATCAAAACTTAAGGAAAATGAAAAAACAATCAAAAGTGAAATTCAACATTTTATATGTTGGCAAGCTATTAACCTTAGCTATCATTGTAATGCTACTTTCTTCATGCCAAAAAGAGCCTACCGATCCTCAAAAACCAATTATTAACGATGTGCCAAAAGGCGTATTTGTTCTGAATGAAGGTTTGTTCAATATGAACAATGCTTCTTTAACTTTTTACAACTATGACAATTCAACTGCTGTTACAGACTTTTTCGATTTGAAAAACGGACGAAAATTGGGCGACTCGGGTAATGATATTGCTATTTACGGTAGCAAATTATATATAGTTGTAACTAATTCGAGCCAAGTTGAAGTTGTAGATGCTAATACGGGAAAAAGCGTTAAGCAAATCTCGTTTTTTGATGGAGAAACTCCTCGTCAGCCTCGCAACATAGCTTTCCACGGCAGCAAGGCTTTTGTTTGCTCTTTTGATGGAACACTTGCTGTGATTGACACCGCATCTTTGAGCATTGAAAAGTTTACCACTGTTGGAAGAAACCCTGATGGAATTGCAGTTGCTAACAATAAAGTGTATGTTTCAAATTCAGGCGGGCTTGATTATCCAAACTATGATAATACGGTATCTGTTGTTGATATCGCTAGCTTTAAAGAAATTAAGAAAATTGAAGTAGGCTTAAACCCTTACTCTGTACAAACCGATATGCAAGGAAATGTGTATGTTGTTACTCGAGGCAACTATGGAGATGTACCAATGAGGCTTCATATCATTGATAGTCAGTCAGATGAGGTGACTCACACTTTCGATAAAGATATTTCAAGCTTTGCAATCAATGATAATTGGGCTTATGCCTATTATGCAGATTGGATGTCGGGACAAACTTCAAATATTTTTGTGATTGACCTTAACACTAAGGAAATAGTTAATAATAACTTTATTACCGACAATATTGAAATAGATGCCTATTCTATTTATGTTAATGCTGATAATGGCAATGTTTTTGTGAGCGATGTGAGTGGATACACAGGAAATGGCAGAGTTTATTGTTTTTCTAAAGAAGGTAAATTGAAATATGATTTCGAGGCAGGAATGATTCCTGGCAGTATTGCATTTAAATAATTACGCTATTGTTATAGAGAAAGTGGGTTTGAGTATCGTATTAAAGGAGTTTATTCCTTAACACAACGAATGCTCATTCCCACTTTTTTATCAAATTGTTCTAATCTAACTTCGGCTTGTTGAAAGTTGAGAGTGAAGTATTGTCCTATTTCTGTATCAATTTCTGCTTGTATCCACCAATTACCATTTGCTCCAAAACCTGCAAAACTACCACTTGCTGAACGATAGCCACTTGGTTGTCCTGTAAAGTTTGATGAATTGCTTGCTCCTTCATTGGGCTTTTCCCAATACCCTGTTCCTGTCTGTTGCAATCCAGTATCTTTCATTTTGCCACCAGCAACTGAAGCACCTCCAAGTGTGTTTATCAATGTTTGATAATCGTCTTTGTTTGGCACACGCCAACCGGCAGGGCATAGTTTATTGGTTTTGACAGCGTACCAATTATACAAGCCTCCAAAATTATCCTTGTGTGCCGTTTCTTGATTATTGAAAAAAGTCATTGCAGGTTTTGTTTGGTTTGACCACTCGGTTTTGTCTGTAACAATGTCTATTTCAGTATAGTCTCTAAGGGTTTTTGTTCTCAAATTCTCTTTAGTCCAATACTGCTCCCCAATTTTGATAACTTTATAGACATTGCCCTCAATATCAGTAACTGAGGTTATTAGTTTGTCATTATTTTTGTCTTTTTTACAAGCAAAACAAAAAATACAGAACAACGAAATTAGAACAATAGATAGTTGAGATTTTTTCATCTTTTTGTAATTTTAATATTTCAAAGTTACAAAATTTTCAAATCTGAATTATTAAATGTGAATTTTGATTGTTTGAAAAAAGCAAAACTATCATTTATTCTTCTTTAATAACTTTAGCCTTATAGTTGATTTTCTCTAATTCGGCAATAATATTGTCAATATTTGTTTTTTTATTATTGAATTTTACTTCTACAATGCTTTTAGTATGGTCAGCATTTACTCTTTTTACACCTTTTGAGTATATGAGGGCTTGTTCAACTTTTTGTTCACACGAACCGCAGTGCATGTGTGTTGAGAGTATGACTGTAGAAGTGTTATTTTTATTTTTTTGACCATAAACTATTTGAGTAGCTGTAAGAATTAAGATAAAAATTGTGAATTTGATGATGTTTTTCATAATTATTAGGTTTTAAGTGTTTAATGATGGTGATCGTTGTGTGCTATTGGTTTGTCAAGTTTGAAACGCAAGCCGGCATATATTTTTCTGCCTAAAATTGGTCCCCAAACCATTGAGGAGTCAAAATATGGTCCAAAAGGATCGTCAGCTGCAATTATTGGATTGCTTTGAGTAAAGTCAAATAAGTTTTCTATACCTATGTATAAGTCCCATTTTTTGTATTTATGACTTATTTGTAAATTTACTATAGAAAACATTGGAGAGTATTTGGCTAAGCGGTATTCTTCGGGATTAAATGTTAGTTCTGGCAAGCGACTTTTTCCGTTTAATAAATATGTTGCATCAAACTGCCACCTTAAATTTGGAGTTGCATAACTAGTTGTTAGTAAGTACTTCCAATTGTTTACTAAATACTTGTCTTTCAAAACACCCTCATAACTTGCCTTGACATCATTATATCTAATGGCAGTCCTAATTTCAGTGTTTTTCAATGGATTATAACTTAGCTCAATTTGAGCGTGCGAGGCAAATGATTTGCCGTCAAGATTATATATTCTGATTGCATTCATGTCTTTTTCGTAATCAATAATTGCTTGCTTGTTGAAAAAAGTATAATAATATTCAGTTGTTACTGAAATATCTTTGCCAAATAATTTATAGTTGAAACTGAGATTAATTCCCGTATTGTATGCTTCTTCAAGCAAATTTTCTTCTTCAAACACAATTTTTCTGGCTGATGCAAGCATTTGAATATTTTCGGCTATAATTCTTGGTGAACGATAACCTTTTCCGGCAGATGCTCTAAGTGTGATATGCTCGTTTAGTGCAAACCTAGTGTGGATTCTTGGAGTATAGAGCAAACCATGAATTGAATGTTTGTCAATGCGAAAACCTGCAATAAAAGTAAATCGTTCAGGAATAAGGTAAGTATATTGTGCAAACGCTCCCGGTACACTCTCGTTAGTACGAAATATGCTATCATTAAAAGATTCGTCATATTTATCATACATCATGCTAATTCCTGCGTGTAGGCTATGTTCGGGCTTGTGAAGTTCTGTATTGAATATCAAATTTGAATAATATCCATACTGTTTGCCCGAATATGTCTTTAAACCAAAAGAGCTTTCCATGTCGTGGATTGAGAAGGAGTTAATAAACCCGATATTCATGTTTTTCGGATTTCTAAATAAATATCCAGTTTTAGCGAAAGCATCAATACGATTGGTGTTTATTTCTGTACCGTAATATTGCTTTTGTTCGCCATTATTATTGAAGAAAGCAACTTGTCCGCCTTTTCTTGCTTCGCTCAAACCTCTAATTCCCCATCTAGCCTCAAATCCTGATTCTTCGTTGTTATAGTTCCAATGATTTGCAATATGCACTTGTTGAACCAAAGGCATATCCAAAAAACCATCTTTGTTTTGGTCAATGATAGCCGATGAGTTTTGATAGTGCCCGTATATCATCGTTTGCAAGTCGTGGTCTAAAACGACTCTTTGATTAAGGTTGGCTTCAATTCTCGAATGTTGGTCGGCATAGATGTTCACAAAAGTTGATTCATCGCTTTCTGGTTTTTTTAATTCTGCATTAATTTGACCAGTAATTGATTCGTATCCATTCAGCACAGAGGCTGTTCCTTTTGAAACATAGATTGACTCAAGCCATGAACCAGGCAGATATTCCAAGCCATAGGGAATACCCAAACCACGCAAATAGGGCATGTTTTCAAAAAGTATTTGGCTGTATATCCCTGATAATCCTAGCAACTGTATTTGCTTGGCTCCACTCACTGCATCATTATATTGAACATCAACTGAAGCATTGGTTTCAAAACTTTCGGCAAGATTACAGCAAGCTGCTCTTTGAAGTTCGCCTGTTGTGATATGCTGTGATAGTATAGGTTCCATTCGTAAAATATGAGAACCTGAGCCTCTTTCGGCTATAACAATTTCTTTAAGGCTTTTGCCGAGATTTAGCACAAGCTCAATATGTTCATCTGTATTGCTTACAAAAAGCGTATCAGATTTATATCCGACAAATGAGAAAACAAGTGGAAAGTTAGTTTTTTGCCCTATTTCTAATGCAAATGCACCTTTGCTATCTGTTGTTGTTCCAGATGATTTATCTGCTAAATAAATATTAACACCGGGAAGTGGAGATTTATTTCCTTTTTCGTTGATTTCATAGACAGTGCCTTGTATTTGTTGGGAGAAAATTGTTAATGGTAATATGATTATTATTAATAAAATTTTAATTTTTTTGAACATAGTTTTTGTTTTTAAGTTGTAAAAAATGAATAAATAAAAACATCTGAAACAACATAAATAATTCATGCATAGAAAATTACTTGCATGCTTGTTGCTCAGATTTTAGTTCAAAAAAGTGGGTATTTTGATAGTGCGAAATAAAATAACTATAAAAGCACCAATTTTGGGTGGTGGCTGCGGAAGCAATTGCAAAATTGGTGTGTGAAGTATATTAATTAGATTATTGTTTTGAAAACTATTGTAAGTGATAATTGGATTATCATTAATGTCGTATTTGCTATCTTGAGAAACTAAAACTGTTTCATCTGTATGTAAAAAGTAATTTTTATCGCTACAACATTTGCTATTGCTTTTGATTTTACAAGATTCAGTACAATCGTGTGTGCAAATTTCATCATTATCTTGTGTGCAAGAATCAGAATTAAGAATATGATGCTCATCGCAGTTAATTGAGTGAAAAAGTGTTATGTATTCTTTATTTTCAATTTGGCAATAATGTACAAATATGTTAAATCCACCTATGCTTAAAATCATGATGAGAGATAGGAAGTAACTGAAAAATTGTTTTGCCAATTTGCGTATCATAATGCAAAATTACAATAAATAATTAAGACTATTTAAAAATAAATTTAAAAAAATAAAAAATAGCACAATGGGTTTAATAGTAATTAAAAACCAACAGAATCCGTTAACTAGTTTTATTGCGGTGGCACTACCCTTGCCCGGAAGCTGCCTCCGGTAGGTGTTGAAAATCCAGGCAAAAGTCTTATGTAACATCTATCTTCGTATATTCCGGTGGTTTTTGCCCCCGACAGTGTTCTTCCGCAGGGTACATTGGGGTAAAGGCTGAAAATGCCAGCTTGGTTTTGATTAAAGTTAGACGAGCCGGGTGCTAAATTAGAAAAATAAAAATACCCGTCATAGGCTCCGCTCCAGCCCCAGTTAACATGAAAATAGGATGTTGTTTGGTAGCCGTCAACCACAAACGCATGACCTCCATCGGCACCATATCCCTGATAAATAATAGGGCGACCGTTATCAATTTCCGCAACAACCATATTGTTCCAAGCACTTGCGGAGTAAGAGCTTTTCTTTTTAAAATTTGCCGAAGAATGGTATTTAAAATATTGAACCAAAGCATTACGCGCATTGTATTGTGTTTCACCCACATATGCACCGGAGCCGCTGGGGCTATAATTCATATTTACGGCAACTCCGCAGTGGTACAATAAAAGTGCAACGCTACTGTTGTAAGTAGTTAAGGGCATATTAACCCAGTTGTACTCTGTTGCTCCGAAATTTGCCGATAAAGTTCCGTAACCGGGACAACTATAACTATGACTGCCGCTACCTATTGTTGGGTACGACCAATATTTCATTACCTGCGCCATGGCAACAGCCACACAACCTGCCCAAACACGCCCGCCGGGACCTGAAGCATTAGCCGGACAATAAGCGTTATATCCTGCACCCTGATTCCATGTTGTTGATAGCAATGATGAAATGCTTAATAGTTCGTGCTGATCTTTGCTTTTATCAAAGTTTGAATAGTAATTCCATTGTTCTGTGGCTTCTTCGTGTGGCTCGCTTTTTTCGGCTATGGCATAAGCTATTTGTTTGCGATAGCTTTCGAGCCATGCATTCATGGCGGGAGGGCGGCTGGCACTTGCGGTGTCGAATGTACCGCCGAACGAATAAGCCAAAACAGGCATGGTGTTTTGCCAAGCCGAAACTATTATCCAGCCAGCATTTGCGTTTGCATTAAAAACATAAAATAAGCTATCTGCATTGTTGGTGGCTACAAAAGCCAGCTCCATTTCAAAAGCTGCATTTTTAAAGGAGCTATCCTGCACGGCAGCCCGTTCGGTGAAAAAGATTTTTGCAAGATTACCTGCAATTTTGGGAGGTACGCTTTGCGGAAACAAACAATTTACAGTAAATGTAAATATGGCGACGATAAAAATTCTAATTTTCATTGTATTAGTTTTTAGTGTGCTTTAACTGTTTTTTTAACTCGGCATTTTCCTTTTTTAGCTGCTCCACCGATTTATTAAGGTCAATAACATAAAGCGTTAGCTCTTCAATTTTTTCCATCATGCGTTTGCTCATGTCGCCTACATACAGTCCATCATTTTCTATTTCCGAAGCTGTAGGTATCCCCGGAAGATGCTTTTGGGTTTTAATGAATTTTTCTAACTCATTAAGATTCATTAGCTTATATTTATCGTCGAATACATAATCGCACCAGCCGGACGAGACTCTTATTTCGCATACTTCAAGAATGCCAGCGTTTGTTAAACGCATTTTATGTTTAGCTATTAGATTAGAAAAATTTGAAAAATATGACCAATACAAGGCATGTGGAGTTGTTGTAGCACCAAATAACCAGCCTGTATTAGTGTTAGTTGAATTAAAAGTCATGGCAGAGTTGATATTAGCACTTAGGCATAAGTTGTTGTGCCAACTACCCCATGCTGTTAATGTCTTAAAGGTTTTAATCTCCAAACCGGCATTTGGGGCAGATGTTCCAATTCCAACAAAACCTGTTGTATCTGTTGCATAAATACTGCTCCCATTCGGTGTCCATAACGAATTTTCCCCAGATTTTTCTGAATACAATGAATACGGCACGCTTAGCAGTTGCGATACGCCCATAAACTGAAACGAGGTTCCGCCATTTTGATCCATTTCAATTTTTACAAAATAGCTGTCGTTGCCCCAGTTGATTGTTGAGAAAACACCCGAAACTACTGTGCCTGCGCCAATTTTCA
>CAZKDV010000081.1:0-11323 GCA_964551645.1 uncultured Bacteroidales bacterium
GAACCTTTTGAGCTGCATAACCAATTCGGGATACATTTCGATTAGCTCACCAAGGGTGTGATTGCAAAAAGTGTCGCATGAAGCCCAATTGTTGATATACTTATCAATCCACTTTTCGAAGACATAAAAATCGTCGACAACAAATTGAGAACGCACAGCAAACGACCAATTGCAAGCAATAAAAGATTCTTCAAGATAGCCCGACTTCCACAGCAATTCGCACAAAGCAAAAATCTCGTCTTTCGACTTATGCTTAATTTGCTTAAAATATTTTTTGCTTATTTCGTGTACAATCTTATTTGGCACACCATAGGGCTTAATTTTTTCTTTGAAAAAATTTTGAGTTGTGCTTAGATGTCTTGTATCAACACTCGCTTTTAAGTCTTCCCTAATTTGCTGTAATATATTCTCCATATTCTAAGTTTTTGTGCATTTTGAAAATAAACACAAAAATACTCAATTTCACGAAGAAATTTGGATATACAGTAATATTGAGTGATTTGGATTTGTTGAAAGGGAGTATAACGGTTCGGAGCTTTGCGAAGTGGCAGCTTTTTACCGATAAACTTCAATCGAAACACAAATTTTCGATAAATCGAAAATATTCAATCGAAGCCGTTATTTGTCGTTCTTTATTTCGGTCAACCAATTCAATGCTTCGTTTGTTATTCCGTTATGCCAATCAATTTCGTTGTTTGTTGAGTTTGCTAATTCGTTTGAGCGTTCAAAGAATCGTTGAACATGTCTTGACTCGGGAACATAACTTGCTTTATGAGAGTCCTCAAGCATTTTCAAAAATACATTCAATGGAAGTGGAACGATTGTCGAAGTTCCTCCGTAATAGCTGATGTTCATTTTGTGTAAAGCATAGAAATGAGCAATACAAGCCTCGTTTATTTTCGGTGCGATAAACAACGAATACGCAGGTTTGTTAGTTTCTCGTTTCAGCTTTGCAAGATGGCGAGTTACAGGTTCGCCCTCCGTTTCGTATTGTCGTTGTCCGCTTTGCATTGTTACTTCTACGGTCAGTCCAAAAGTTTCATAATCACAAACTATGTCTGCCATATTTCCTTGTGCTGTGGACATTGGATTTCCAAAATCATCAAATTTCAAGTTTGCTTTGATGTTTCCACCATCAAGCATTGTCATTGCTCGCCAAGTATTCCATTCCAACATTAAAGGCGTGTCGTAAAGCGAATTGTCAAGTATTTGCTCAAATGTTGTGTTGATGTCGTCAAACAAACGATAATCTTTAATTGCCATTACTTGTTCAGTAATAATTTGCTCTTTACGTTTTTCTAATTCGTCAGCAAAAATATCTTTGAGTTGTTGTAAAGTCGCTGTTTCGGGTATTGTAATATGTGGAAATTCAGAGCTGATTTTTTGTTCAAGTAATGCTCTGTTATCCGTTAAAAGTGTTGGCGTTTCTGCATTTCCAAGATAAGCAACATATTGATTTTCGTTGTCAATAAATTGCGGTTCTCGGTTTGTATGTTCCAAGAAATAATCAACTTCAGCAATTTTTTCAGGAACGATTGAAATAGATTTTCCGATATGTGAAATGTTTACCAAGCCTGTGGCACGCAAATAACGAAAACAAGCATCTGCATAATCTCGCATATTACTTGCTTTGGTTTTCAAAAATTTTGAAACGGAATTGTCGTTTGTTTCTCTTATTTTTGTCTTTCCCGAAATTATATCATCGCTGTAAATTTTGTGTAGTTCACTTTCCAAATATTCAGCACGAAATTTTTTGTAATTTCCTTCGTTTTGTGCTTTGGCTGTTCTAAAATCGTTGATTTTGGAAACGATATTTTCAAATTGACGATAATCCACTAATTGCAAGCCAAAAATCATCAACTCGTCAAATTTCAGAGAACCGAATTGTCGAATTAATCGAAATAATTCAAGATAAGGTTTTACCCAAAATTCTGCTGAATTTTCACTTGGTTTGTGAAATGGCGATGGAATTTGAAATTTTAAAAGCTGGTGTAAAAAGATTTCATTTTTTCGTTTTGAATTGATTAACTCTAATCCTGCTGGCGTTAAGCTAATTGTTGGAGAAAGCACTACAAAACCTAATGCTTTGGGTGCTCGGTTTATTCTATCTCTTGCACTAAACGCAGGGTCGTTTGCTCCTTCTCCGTTGAAAAAGTTTTCCTCTTTCAACAATTCCATAAATGCTCTTTGCGTATCGGTATTCCATTTTTGACCTGAAAAATGAGTGTTTAATAACTCAATTTCAGGAATCATTTTACTTGGTGTTCTCGGAGAAGTTGTAACGAAAATTATTTTGCTGTTTATTCTTGCCATACAGTTTTAAAGTGCTATTGCTTGATTAAATTCTAATTCGGGAAAATATTCTTTCGCTATGTTCCCATAGTTGGAAATTAAAATGTGATTTGCTTCCGACTTAAATCTGTTTCTGATATTGACAGCATAAGATTTTCCGTATTCATCTATAATAATATCTCCATATAGTTTTTCAGTTAATGGCGTTCTGCCAATAACCATAAGTGCTTTACACTTTAATTGCTTGTATGCGTCAGCTAATTCGATATGATTTTCTTCATTAAAACCATCTTTGTGTTCCGCATTCCCGTAATCAGAAAAAACACAGTCGTAAGGCGGATCTAAAAACATAAAATCATCTTCTTCCGCCATTTCAAAAATGTTTTTGTAATCGCAGTTGTAAATTTCCGTGTTAGCAAGTAATTTGCTGTGTGCCTTTGTTACCAATGATGTATTCAAATTTGCATATCGTCCATAAGGTACATTAAATTCGCCTTTTGAATTGTAGCGTATCATTCCCGAATACGCAGTTTTGTTGATAAAAAAGTAAAGTAAAGCGTCCGAATATTTTTTGTCTATCAAATTGTTAAACATATCTCTGATCTGATAGTAAAGTGTTTCGTTGTCATCATTCACTCTTTCAGTTGGTGTTTGTGCTTTTAATTCCTCAAACTTTTTTCGGTTTATGCGATAGATTTTTTCGATTTCTGAAAGTTCTTTTTGTAGAGTGCCAAAATCCGATTTCACACCTTCGTAGAAAGCCATTAGTTTTGTGTTGATGTCGTTAATGATTGCTCGCTTCGGTTCTAAATAAAAGAACATAGCACCACCACCAAAAAACGGCTCAATATATCGCCCACTAAATTTTGGAATATGTGTTTCCAAATATGGAATTTCTTTTGATTTTCCACCTCTGTATTTTACTAATGGTTTCATAATTTAGCTTTTTGATGTTTATAAACAATAATGTTTTCTGCAACTACATTTAAAATTTGTGCTGCTTCATCTTCTTCTGTGATTAGGTCATAAACCTTGTCAGTCGACCACAAACGCAAAAGTTCTTTTGTGTCAGTTTGTAGAGTTTTGGCAAACTCAATTACTTGTTCTCGTTTTGCTCGTCTGTTCATTTTTTGTTCGGTTGTTGTCATACCATTGGCTATGACTTATTTATAACCACATCAAAAGTACAAATTATTTTTTATTACGATTGCTCATAATTTCCCCGATTAATAAAAAGTTGCATTTATAACTTGAACTTGCTTTAGTGTTTGTTATGGCTTGTTATTTTGTTCCCTTTTTCATTTCAAAAATAGGTATTTACCGCAAACTCAAACTGCTTAATAAATATCTCTTTAAATCTTGAGATGTTATTTTGTTCATAAAATAACAGCATGGCTTTTTTGTAATCTATCGAGTCAACGGTTCGGAAAGAAATCGGGCAATGTTGATAATTCATTAAAATTGCATTACTTACAATTCTTGCCGTTCTTTTGTTTCCATCAATAAAGGGTTGGATATATGAAATCAACAATAAGATTAACAACGATTTTTCAAAAACGCTTTCTTTACTATTCACTAAATCACAAGCTGATTTTAAAGTGTCATGTATTTGAAATTCGTTGTCTAACGGACTATAGTTGGTTCCCGAAATACCTACTCTTCGTTTTCTCAGATTTTTGTCCACCGCTAAATCTTTGATAAGTAAACTATGAATATCTTCAATTTTTGAAATTGTCAAAGGGATTAAATAATCTGGATTTTCTACTATGAAATCAATAGCTTCTTTGTGATTTAAAAGCATAATGGCTTCTTCCTTCGTTTTTCCTGCAGCAGTTTCTTTATCTTTTAGCAATCTTTCTGTCTCAAGAAGGGAATAGGTGTTTCCTTCAATTTGAGACGATTTCCAACTTAAATCAATTGCAAGTCGCTCTAAATCTTTTTTGTATTCAAAATCAGATAATTGAGAAATATTTGCTTGATATTTTTGTTGCAATTCTGTTAGCTTTAAAACTTCTGACTGGGTTATAATTTCACTTTTGTCCAATAAATCAAAAATGTCGAAATTGAAATCTTTTTTAATCTCTCTTTCATCAATCTCCTTTTGAAAGTAACTTTCTAAATCAATGGAATATAATAACTCATAAGAGGGAGAAATAAAATAGCGAGTTCCTTTCCCTTTTCCTTCCGCTATTATATATTTATCTGTTATTAGTTGGGATAAAATCCGTTTAACCGTAGCATAACTCATCATAGTCTCCAATTCTTTATGAATCTCGCCTGATGAACAATTTGCATGATTTTGAATGAAATTTATAATTGTGGCTTTTTTCATTTCCGGTATAGGTCTTTATATTTAGCTCACAAATGTATAAAATTCGGCTCAATTATAAGCTAAAGTGAGCTTTATTTTTTTTGCAATGAGCCATAACTTATTTACAACCACATCAAAAGTACAAATTATTTTTTTTATTACGCTTACCCATAATGTTCCCGATTAATAAAAAGTTGCATTTACAACTTGAACTTACAAAAAACAGACTAACTTTGTTGAAAAAATGAAAAAAATATTCTTTATTTCTTTAACATTTGTTTTAGCAATCAACTTGTCCTTTGCACAAATTAGCGAATATCCTTATCAAAAAATCAAATCAGCCGAAATAAAAAGAAAAATTGAAAACGATAGATTAAAGTCAAAATATGATATTGGAGATAATTATGACATCAAATATTACAGATTAGAGTGGTTTATTAATCCTGAAACGCTGTACATCAAGGGAAAAGTAAGTCCACATTTTGTTACCACTAAGGACAACACACAATTAATATCTCTTGAACTTGCTGATAATTTGGTTGTTGATAGTGTTTTAAGGCAAAATAATCATCTTAACTATACGCACACAAATAGAAAATTAGAAATAGATTTAAACACGACATTAGAAGAAGGAGTTTTAGACTCTATTACAATATACTATCAAGGTGTTCCCATTGAAAGTGGCGGATTTAGCAGTTTTACACAAGATTATCAAAATGGGATTCCAATTATTTGGACATTATCACAACCTTATGGTTCAAGCGATTGGTGGCCATGCAAAAACGCTTTAAATGATAAAATTGATTCGGTAGATATTATAATAAGCACTCCATCAAAATATAAAGCTGCAAGCAATGGCATTCTGATTAATGAAACAAGCAACGAAAACATTACAAGCTATCATTGGAAACATCGCTATCCGATTGAAGCATATTTAATTGGAATTGCAGTTACTCAATATAGCATATATTCTGATTTTGCCGAACTATCCACCGGACAACTTGAAATATTAAATTATGTGTTTCCTGCCAACTTAGCTTCTGCAAAAAAAGAAACACCTCAAATCATTCCGATTATTCAATTGTTTGATTCTTTATTCGGGGCTTATCCTTTTCATCTTGAAAAATACGGACACGCTCAATTTGGCTGGAATGGCGGCATGGAACATCAAACTATGAGCTTTATGAAAAACTTTAGTTTCGACTTAATGGCTCACGAATTGGCACATTCATGGTTTGGCAATGCAATTACTTGCAATTCGTGGAAAGATGTTTGGTTAAATGAAGGGTTTGCTACTTATCTAAGTGCTTTAACTTATGAATATTTATTTACAGACCAAAAATGGAATAATTGGAAATCGTGGACAGTAAATCATATAACAAATGAAAATGCTGGTTCAGTTTATTGCCCCGACACAAGTGATATTTATAGAATTTTTAATGGACGACTATCTTACTATAAAGGAGCTTATGTTTTGCACATGCTAAGATGGCTTGTTGGAGGTGAAAACTTTTATCAATCATGTCGCAACTACCTCAATGACAACAAACTACGATATAATTATGCCAAAACCGAAGACTTGCAATATCATTTTGAAAAACAATGCAATATGGATTTAGATTGGTTTTTTCAACAATGGATTTACGGAGAAGGACATCCCAGCTACTTTATAGATGCACAAATTACTTCAACAAATAAAGTTTTACTTTTTGTAAAACAAACTCAATCTCATCCAAGTGTGGAGTTCTTCAAAATGCCACTACCAATTAAATTCAGCAATAACGAACAAGACACCACTTTAATTTTCAACAATACTACAAATAATCAAGATACCGTTTTTCAACTCTCCTTCACTCCTACTGAAATTATATTTGACCCCGATTTATGGATATTATCACGAAATAACAACATAGTCCTTAATCTTCCACAAAACGAAGCTAAAACAGACATTATGGTTTATCCTAATCCTGTCAAAGATAAATTAAACATTGAAACGAGCAATGCACATATACTAAATATTAACATAATTGATATGAACGGAAAAGTAGTTGCCACAAAAAAACTTACAAACAGCAAACAGCATACTATTTCGACAGCAAGGCTTTCAAAAGGCAATTACATATTAAATATCAGATGGGAAAATGGTAGTTATAGTTCAATTATAAGCAAACAGTAATATGTAGCAGTTTCAAAGTAATATCGGAACAATTTCAAAAGAAACTCTTACTTTTGCAATATCAACAAACAGCTAAATGCGAAACAATCCATTTAAAATAAGAAAGTTGGATTTTATGTTCATCAAGTCATACATAGGTCCGCTATTGCTTACATTTTGCATTTCAGTTTTTGTTTTATTAATGCAGTTTTTATGGAAATATGTTGATGACTTAGTTGGCAAAGGATTAGACACATACATTATTATGCAATTGATGTATTACGCCTCAATTACATTTATCCCATTAGCTTTGCCCCTTGCAATACTGTTATCATCTTTAATGACTTATGGCAACTTTGGAGAGCATTATGAATTGGCAGCGGCAAAATCAGTCGGAATTTCATTAAAGAAAATGATGTATCCACTTGCTGTAGTTTGTATTTTACTCGCAGGTTTTGCTTTTTTCTTCTCAAATAATATGCTTCCTTATGCAAATCTAAAAATGCGTTCAATACTATACGATGTTACAAACACTAAACCTGCACTAAATATCAAAGAAGGTATTTTTTATCGCGACATTGATAATATTGTGTTAAAAATTGGGCGAAAAGAAAAAGATGGGAAAAGCATAAAAAACATACTAATATACGACCACTCTAAATATTCAGGCAACACTTCAATCACTATGGCTGAATCAGGCTATATGGAAACTACCAAAGATGAAAAATATTTAACATTACAATTATATAATGGATATTCATTTAATGAACAATTTGATAATCGCGAACACTATATTAGCAGACCACTTGAAAGAGTGTATTTTAAAGAGCAATATCGCCGTTTTGATTTATCATCATTTGCTATGCAAAGAACAGATGAAAATTTCTTCAAAGATCATTATCAAATGATGAATATCAAACAATTAAACTATTCAACAGACAGCCTTCGCAAACACATTGCAGAAAAACAAAACAATAACTACAAAAACCTCATCTCCTATTGGTATTATTTTTCCACTCGTGATGGTTCATATATTAAAACGCATAACAAAAACGATAAATACTTTATTAACGAATTATCAAACGATGAAAAAACAACCTACTATGGTCAAGGTTTGCAAAGTGCAAAAAACATGAAAGAAATGGCAAGCTATCAAAATATAGAAATACAACAACTTAATAAATACATAATAAGATATAAAATTGAATATTATAGGAAATTCACTCTTTCTGTTGCTTGCATCATACTTTTTTTCATTGGTGCTCCCTTAGGAGCAATAATAAGAAAAGGAGGATTGGGCTTACCCTTAGTAGTAGCAGCATTGATATTTATTTTTTATTATATATTATCAATCACAGGTGAAAAATTTGCCAAAGAAGGAGTTTGGACTCCTATTTACGGGATGTGGCTATCTTCCATAATACTCCTGCCATTTGGAGCGTGGTTGACATATAAAGCAACTACCGACAGTCAGATTTTAGATTCAGATTGGTATTCAACATTATTAGACAGATTTAAAAAACATAAAAAGAATGAAGATATTACAAATATGTAACAAATCTCCTATTCCTCCAAAAGAAGGCGGTCCAATTGCAATGTATCATCTTGCACAAGCACTAATATCTGCAGGACATAGTGTTGATGTATTAGCAATTGAAACTCCCAAATATACTGCTTCTAAAAAAGATATTGACAAATACACCAATAGTTCGTACACATATCAGGCTGTTTTTGTTGATACAACAATAAAGCTCATCTCTGCTGCATATTCTTTTCTCCGAAACGCACCTTATCATGTTGAACGATTTGAAAGCAATAAAGTTAAAAAACAACTCAAAAACATGTTAAAATCGAAGCAATATGATATTATACTGTTTGAAACCCTATATATGACTCCATATTTGCATATATGCAGAAAGTTCTCAAAAGCCACTTGTGTACTTCGTTCACATAATATCGAACATCAAATATGGGAAAGGCTGAAAGACAATGAAACTAATTTACTTAAAAAACTTTATCTCACTCAACTAACTAATGCACTAAAAAGGTACGAACAAAAGCATCTTGACAAATACGATGCAATTGCATGTATTTCGCAAGGAGAAGTACAATATTACAATTCTTTTACAAGTCTAAATAAAATAAAAGTTATTCCCTTTGGAGTTGAAATTCAAAATACTAAGATTAATAACGAAATCAACAACTTTTACCATATCGGCTCAATGGACTGGCTTCCAAACATTGAGGGAATTGAATGGCTCATCAAAAAAGTTTTGCCTATACTACAAAAGTCTGAAAACAACATAAAACTGTTTCTTGCAGGTCGAAATATGCCTGAATGGCTAAGTTCTTTCCAAAACGAAATACTTGAAGTTATTGGAGAAGTTGATGACATCAATACATTTCTTCACGACAAAGCAGTTCTTGTTGTGCCACTTTTTTCGGGTAGCGGAATACGAATTAAAATTATTGAAGCAATGTCCTTAGGGAAAATTGTTATTTCAACAAGTTTGGGTGCTGAAGGTATTGCTTATCAAAATGAAAAGAATATACTTATTGCTGATACAGCAGAAGCATTTGCAAAAACTATGATTGAAGTTTCACAAAATATTGATAATTACAAGCAAATTGGAGTAGAAGCAAAAAAACTAATCGAACAAAAACATTCGTATAATAATGTAATTGACAGTTTTAACAATCTGATTGACAAAAACACTTAATTATACTTTTTAACATAAACTTAAATATCATATTTTTGCAAAACACACACTAAATAATATTACCATGAAGTATCATTTTTTGCTAATTACTTTATCTGTTTTTATTTTATCAAACTGTCAAATTTGCAGAAATAATATTAAAAGTCAAAACCTTAAAGAAATTAGTTTGTCAAACTCATTTGTAGTTGAAACCGATGATAATCCATTTAATATAGAAAAAGCAGAAATACAAGGCAATGAGCTACTTATTACTGTTAAATTTAAGGGCAATAAAAACAATGAATTTGATTTAATGTGGAATGGTGCAATTATGAAAAGTTTGCCACCAAAAGCACCATTATCATTAGTACGAAAAACATCTTCAAAAGCAGGAAACAAACAAATCACTATTTTGCTAAAATATGATTTGAATATATTTTTGGATAAAATTCCAAACACAGAAAGCGTTGTATTATTGCTAAAAGGCTATGATAAAGAATTAATTTACAAAATGAGGTAGTAATTTATTTTCTCAATGCTTTTTAAGCTCAGCTTTGCAAATGAAGAAAAAAGTCAAAAACATCATAGAATACAGTCTTTTTAGGACATTTAGCTTTATTGTATCTTTATGTTCATACAAAGCTCTTTATCGTCTGTCAGATGTAGTTGCTTTTGTTTTGCATAAAGTCATAAAATACAGATACAATACCATATCCGAGAATTTAAACAAAGCATTCCCAGACAAAAACGAATCCGAAATTCTTGAAATAATAAAAAACACATATCTTAATTTGAGCGATGTATTTTTGGAATCTCTAAAAAGTACTTCTTCAAAATTAGAAGAGCTTCAAGAACATTTTCATATAAATAATCTTGCCCTACTTGACGACCATTTTCAAAACAAAACAAGTTGCATGATATTAGCGGCACATTATGGCAACTGGGAACTAATTACGAATGGATTGCTAAAATCGCAATTTAGAGTTTGTGCATTATATAAACCACTGCGAAACACCATTACCGACAAATATGTTTCAAACAAACGCAAGCAACACGGAATACACCTATTCCCGATGTCAAAAGCTGCATATATGATAAAAAACAATATCAATCAGCCTTCTGTATTTTTATTTATCGCCGACCAAAGTCCGGGCAATATCGAAAAAGCAATATGGCTAAAATTTATGAATAGAGAAACGCCTGTTTTGCACGGACCAGATACAATTGCCACTAAGTTCAATATTCCCGTGTATTATTTATCTGTCAATAGAGTAAGCAGAGGAAAATATGTTGCTGAATTAACTTCTATTTCAGAAAACCCCAAAAATCTTAATTATGGGAATATTACGCAACTTTATATGAACAAATTGGAAGAAATACTTATAATGAACCCTGAAAACTGGCTGTGGTCTCACAAAAGGTGGAAACACGCAAAAGACAAAAATTAATCCTCATCAGGTTCTAAATCTTCTTTTTGCAAATTAGCATTAAATTCTTCTAACAACTCTCTCGCTCTATCAATCTCATCATTTGCAACCATAATTTTATATCCATCAAAAGCAGGCAAAAGATAGGGATTTATAGTAAGCGTAAGCTCATCTTGCAGCCATGAATATATGCCATTGCTTTCAAGAAATGATTGAATTAAATATGCTCTATACAAACTTTCTGCACCTATTAACAATACAAATTTTTTTTCCTCTTTCATGTTTACAAATTTACTAAGATTTGAAATAAAAAGCACAAAAAATATTTTTTAAAAGTAAAATTATGATAATTTGATTAACAAAAAAATGTAAAAACCACATAGTCATAAGTTAAAGTCTTTTTTGTTATTTATACTAAATATAAATTTATTTTTTTCTT
>CAZKDV010000082.1:0-11161 GCA_964551645.1 uncultured Bacteroidales bacterium
CAATTGATATTAATTGTGTTTTTTTATCTTCAGACATAGTTATTTATTGAAAATTGTATTAAGTAATTCGATAATTTTTGTTTGATCCATGTGGTAGTATTCGGTATCATTAATTTTCACAACTGGACCATTGACACAATTAGAAAAACAATGATTTCCTTTAAATTTGACTCTATTTTCAAGATTATGCTTTTTAATATAGTCTTTAATAGTTTGCAAAGTATGTTTGTTTCCTCTAGAAAAACACGAGCTTCCTAAGCAGATTGTTATTTCAATTACATTTTCCATTATTTTTTTTTGCAATTTATCAATATTCAAAATTACATGTTTTTTGTGTTTTAGACCTGATTTTTTCTACTTAGTAAAAAAAATACTAATTTTACAATGAATTTTAAAGGTAAATATATTATGATTTCCATACTTTCACCAGCAAAAACAATTAATATGCAAGCATCTTTGCCGACTGTTAAAACTACTTTGCCTGCATACATTAAAGAGGCAGAAGTATTGATGCAATTACTTAAAAATATAGAAATAAAAGATTTGCAAAAGATGATGAATATTAGTCTTTCGCTTGCCGAAATTAACAAAGAAAGATTTGAAAAATGGACTATAAAGCATACATTGGAAAATAGTATTCCTGCCGCTTTTGCATACAATGGAGATGTTTATCAAGGTTTGCAAGTAGAAACACTATCTAATGAAAATTTGAGCTTTGCTCAAGATAGATTGTTCGTTATTTCAGGATTGTATGGAATATTAAGACCCTTAGATTTAATTATGCCGTACAGATTAGAAATGGGTATTCCTTTGGTAAACTCTAAAGGAAAAACTTTGTATCATTATTGGAAACAGGCGATAAATGATTTTTTGATTAAACATGCCAAAAATACTAAGTCTAAAGTTTTAATGAATTTAGCATCTGTTGAATATTCTAAAGTTATTGATATTAAACAGCTTAATTTGAGAGTTATTAGTCCTGAGTTTAAGGAGTTTAAAGATGATAAGTTGAAAATAGTTAGTTTTTATGCTAAAAGAGCTAGAGGCTTGATGGCTAAATATATAGTTGAAAACGAAATTACAAATCCTGATGATATTAAGCATTTCGAAAGCGAAGGATATAAATTTTTAATTAACGAATCAACAGAAGATAAATGGGTATTTGCGAGATAATTGTTAATAATATTTTTTGAGAGTTTTTTACTTTTAATAATATGGCAAGTTTTTTGTAACAAATTAGAATGTCATGGGAAAAATATTTTTGTTTTTTTTTGTTTTTAGCTTATTTGTAGCAGGAAATATTATTTCACAAAATAATGTATCTAATACCAATGAACATTTGTGCTTGAAAAATAGTCAAGTTAGCGATGATTTGCAGCAATCTATTGATAAATTTATAGAGCAAGCAATTCGCAATGGACAAGCAAATATCTTATCTAAATACTTTTTTGATACAATTGAATTAACTATACCCGGTTCACAAGATTCGTATAGCAAATCGCATGCTGAACAGTTGTTAAAGCGATTTTTTCAAAAAAATCCTCCAGAGTCTTTTGTGTTAAATAGTGAAAGTACTTGTAAAAATACTACAACTAAGTTTTTTATTGGTACATACACAAGTAAAAATGAACAGTCATTTCGTACATATTACCAGATTAAGGTAATAAACGACAAAGAATATATTACCGTACTTAAATTTGAATAATAAATGAGTTTAGATAAAATTATTTTAGGAGCTTTATCAGAAGATATTGGTAGTGGCGACCATACATCTCTTTCTACTATTCCTGCTAATGTTGTTGGAGTTACGCATTTGTTAGCTAAAGAAAATGGAGTGATAGCAGGCATAGAAGTAGCGAAAAGAATAGCTGAATTGCATGACAATAAGATTGTTATAGAAACTAAGAAGCAAGATGGTGATTTTATAAAAAAAGGCGATATTGTGTTTGTTATGAAAGGAAATGTCCGCTTAATGCTTAGTGTTGAACGCGTTATGCTAAACTTTATGCAAAGAATGAGTGGCATTGCTACATATACAAAGCAATTAGTTGATGAAATTAAAGATTATGATACTAAAATTTTAGATACCCGAAAAACAACTCCTCAATTTCGTTTAATTGAGAAAATGGCTGTAACAATTGGTGGTGGATATAATCATAGGTTTGGCTTGTATGATATGATATTGATTAAGGATAATCATATTGATTTCGCTGGTGGCATAACTCAGGCTTTGGAACAAGTATATGATTATTTGGCAAAAAATAATTTGAATATAGATGTAGAAATTGAGGTTAGAAATCTTGATGAACTGCAAAAAGTATTGTCATTTGGAAGGGTTAAAAGAGTGCTATTAGATAATTTTACTCCAGACTTAATGAAAGAGGCTGTTTTGTTGATAGATAGTCGTGTGGAGTCTGAAGCTTCAGGCATGATTAGGCTAGAAAATATTAAAGAATATGCTAAAACTGGAGTTGATTTTGTTTCTATAGGTGCATTAACGCACAATGTTAAAAGTTTAGATTTAAGTTTAAAAGCAATACTGTAAGCTGTTTTATGAAGAACAGATTAATCCAAACATGGCAAAAATGTAAAAATTTATTGTCAACTTATGGAAAGAAACATTATTTTTATGCAGGTAAAACAAAAATTAGCTTTTTTGATTTTGTAAAATTCTTTTGGGAAGGAATTAGAAACGAGTCTATTTCAATACGAGCATCTGCTTTATCTTTCAAAATCTTTCTTTCTTTTTTTCCAGCTTTAGTATTTTTAGTAACGCTTTTGCCGTATATTTCAGGAAAACATTTTCAAGATACTTTTATTCAAATGTTAGGAAGTATAATGCCTGAATATAGTTTCAAGGCTTTTGAATCAACAATTACTGATGTTTTATACAATCCTCAATTTGGATTGCTTTCGGTATTCTTCGTTTTGGTCTTGTTTTATTCTGTTTCAAACATGAATTCTATTCTTTCAACATTTAATAAATCGTTTTATATTGTTGAAAAACGATCGTGGTTGAATAAGATTTTTGTTTCTCTCATAATGACAATTTTATTTTTTACATTGATTATTGTTGTGCTTGCGTTAATTTCATTCAATCAGAATATTATTTTATGGTTGAAAAATAACCAATTTATTCAATCTACTTATTATCTTCAAATTATTCAATATTCTCGCTGGTTATTGCTGTTTTTGATGATTCTGTTTGGATTGTCAATTTTTTATACAATCACTCCGGCTCAAAAAGTGAAACTTCGTTTTATTACGCCCGGTAGCTTTTTTGCAAGTTTCTTTTTTATTATTATTTCTGTGGTTTTTAATTTTGTTGTAAATCATTTTGCTTCATACAATAAAATTTATGGAGTGCTTGGAGTTGTTTTAGTTTTTTTTATGTGGCTCTACTACAATGCTGTTGTTATTTTAATCGGATTTGAAATAAATACCTCAATATATATTGCTCCTCAGATTAAAAAAAAGTCTGATGAAATGTAAATTTGTATTAACTAAATAGACAATGATATGGTTAAATTAAGCGTAAATATTAATAAAATTGCTACTCTTCGTAATGCAAGAGGTGGTAATATTCCTGATGTTCTTCAAGTTGCAATTGATTGCCAAACTTTTGGAGCGCAAGGAATTACTGTTCATCCTCGTCCTGACGGTAGACATATTCGCTATCAAGATGTTAGAGATATTAGTAGGATTATCACGACAGAATTTAATATAGAAGGCTATCCTTCTGATTCTTTTTTACAATTAGTTCTTGAAGTGAAGCCACATCAAGTTACTTTCGTTCCCGACCCACCTGAAGCAATTACATCAAACGCAGGTTGGGATACTATAACTCATAAAAAGTTTTTAACCGAAATTGTTGATATGTGTAAAAAAGAAGGCATAAGAACATCAATTTTTATTGAAGCAGATAAAGCTCTAATTCAGGCGGCTAAAGAAACAGGAGTTGATAGAATTGAACTTTATACAGAATCTTATGCTGTTGCTTACGAACAAGATAAAAAAGCAGCTGTTTTGCCATTTGTTAAGGCTGCAAAAGAAGCAAATAGAGTAGGCTTGGGCTTAAATGCAGGTCATGACTTGAACTTGAAAAATCTTCAATGGTTTGCTTCTGAAGTTCCAAATTTGCTCGAAGTTTCGATTGGGCACGCACTTATAGCAGATGCCTTATATTATGGGTTGGAGAACACAATACAGATGTATCGTAGAAAATTATGCTTATGAGGCTTTTTTATCGGGAAATAGGGGAGGGAGACAGATGTCTTATTGTTTTGCACGGATTGTTAGGAATGTCTGACAATTGGTTGAGTATAGCCAAAATTATTTCAGAATCCTTAGCCTTGAAAATTATTATACCCGACCAAAGAAATCATGGTTTGAGCAAACACCATCATGTTTTTAATTATGATGCACTTGTTGATGATTTGGACGAATTGTACGATTATTTAAATATTGAACATGCAATATTGTTAGGACATTCAATGGGAGGAAAAGTAGCCATGCAGTTTGCTTTGAGCCACCCCGAAAAAGTATCATCTTTAATTGTTGCTGACATTAGCCCCATTAGTTACAAATCATATAGACATGTTGAACTTATTGAATTGATGTATAATACTGATTTTGCTCAATTTGTCAACAGAAAGCAAATAGAGACTTATTTTGAAGAGAAAGTTAATGATAAACGATTAATATGGTTTTTGCTCAAAAATATTTATGAAATAAGTAAAAATACTTATGCGTGGAAATTGAACATAGAGTCGCTTAGATTAAATTTAGAAGAAGTATTTAAGTTTGACATTGGAAACAATGTATTTGAGAAAGAAACACTATTTCTTAAAGGTGAATTATCTGATTTTATTCAAACAGAACACTTGCAAGTTATTAAAAGTATGTTTCCAAATTATAAAATGCAAACTATCTCAAATGCTGGACATTGGCTACATGCAGACAATCAAAAAGATTTTATTGATGCAGTAGTTGATTTTATTGGGTAATTAATTCAAGTCGTTTGATTGTTTTTAATGAATGTGTGTATTTCTTAATGCTTTCATTATATATCCCTTGTGTGTCAATTTTGTCAATTCGAACCTTTCCACTGCAATGAATTATTTTGTCATTTGAAATTAAAATTCCAACATGATTGATTTTTGAATTTTCTTCAAAAAAAGCTAAATCCCCCATTTGTGAGTAATCTAGGCTGACTTCATACCCAATCTTTGCTTGCTGCGAAGCATCTCTGGGCAGTTGAAAACCTGCAAATCTATACAAAACTTGCGTAAATCCACTACAATCCATGCCCATAGGCGTTTTGCCACCCCACAGATATGGAGTTTCAAGTAATTTGTGTGCATGTTCAAGCATATTAGGAATGTTAAATTCTGATTTTTGTATGCAATTGTTAGAGTGAGAATAATTTAATAATTTATTGCTAAATAAGTGATTTTTAGTTATATATGACCCAATTGGAATAATTATTTCCTTTTTGCTATTGGTAAATTTGACAAATGAAAATAAGTCTGAACTTATATGTTTTTCGGCAGTAATATAGTTATTCGCATCTTCTTCGCTTATTTTCTCAATATTTTTTGAATCAATCCAAGATACATAATTATCGGCGATTGACTTAATATTAGTCCAATCCTTATTTTCATCAATTATTTCATATATATCTCCAAAAATTAGCTGGTTAGTCATTTCGCTTTGATGTTTTGCTTCATGTCGCATAGTAATACATGCCTGTAAACAAATTCCATATTTACTCATAAGTGTTTGTGTTAATGTGTTTAATAAAATCTTCAATGGGAAAGTTGTATAAATAGTCTATGCTTTCCAAACCTAAATTAAATATTAAATCAAGAATTGATAAATTCGGAGCAAAGCTAAATTTATGTGAAAATACTTGCTGATAGGGTGGAGCATGGAAAGTTTGAAAGTTTTTATTTTTAGGAGATAGCGAACTTCTGAGGTCTGTAAGTTCGTCTTGTTGAAAAATGTATTCGGGTGCAAATTGTAAGTTAATTGAAATTCTCAAAATATTTTCAATGTAAGCAATACTCGTATTGCATAGTTCAACAAGTGAAGAATATTTTATTTTAAATAATTTATATAATTCATCTTTAAAATATTCAAAAAAAGGAGAACTGTAATAAGCTGTTTCAATAGAAGTAAGTATTTTGGCAAAATTTTTATCTTGCTCATATATAAGAATATCTTTAGTTTTAGTGTGATTCCCATCTGGTTTAGTGATTGGAATGCTGTGTTCAAGTATTCCATTTGAAGTGAGAATGTAAAAACGGTTTCTGAAAGTTTGTTTTGAATATGTTTCATTAGTGTCAATAATGTTATTTTCTGCTTGTAAAAGTTGAGCAAACCATGGTATAGGAGGAAAAAGAGCTGTAGATAATATTATATTCATATTTGTAAATGAAATGCTAAATTACATTTTTATATCAATGCTATTCTAAATAAATTTAAGGCATTATCAAATTAGCCGTTTCTTAATAATATTGTATTTATTTGATTATCAGCAAAATAAAGAATGTAAAAACAATGTGAGTATTAGTATTTTTTCAGTTTTTCTTTTTATATATTTTTTTTGTAAATTTGAAAACTATTTTGTTGATGTATGAGGCATAATAAGAGAAAGATACTGAATGATCCCGTTTATGGTTTTATTTCTATTCCTGATGATTTAGTTTTTGATATAATTGAACATCCATATTTTCAGCGTTTGAGACGGATACAGCAACTCGGAATGACACATCTTGTTTATCCCGGTGCTTTGCATACAAGATTTCATCACGCTATAGGTGCAATGTATCTTATGAGGCAAGCATTAGATGTAATTGTTTCAAAAGGATACAAATTGAGCCATGAAGAGTTGTTGGGTGCTACACTTGCTATTTTACTTCACGATATTGGTCATGGACCTTTTTCTCACGCTCTTGAGTTTTCTATAATTAAAGATATAAAACATGAGGAAGTGTCATTAGAGATAATGAAAGCATTAAATAATGAGTTTAATAATCAAATTTCAGAAGCGATTGATATTTTCTCTAACCAACATTCAAAAAAGTGTTTGCATCAACTTGTTGCAGGACAAACAGATACAGATAGATTGGATTATTTGACAAGAGATAGTTTTTTTACGGGAGTATCTGAGGGAATAATAGGCACCGAACGCATAATCTCTATGATGCAAGTTGTTGATGATAAGTTGGTTATTGAAGAAAAGGGCTTGTTCTCTATTGAGAAATTTATTATTGCACGACAATTGATGTATTGGCAGGTTTATTATCATAAAACAGTTGTGTCTGCCGAAGTTCTTTTGATTAAAATACTGCAAAGAGCGCATTTTCTTGCACTTCAAGGTGTTAAAGTACCCGCTAGTTCAAATCTGGAACCATTTTTAAATAATGAAATTGATAAAAATGTATTTTTAAATAGTAGCGAATATTTGTCTATGTTTTGTCGTTTAGATGATTTTGATGTGATTTCGTCAATTAAGTCTTGGATGGAGCATAAAGATAAAATTTTAAGCGATTTAAGTGCTAGATTGTTGAATAGGAGACTTTTCAAAACAGTTGTTGTAGATTATCAATTAACAGATGATGTTATTAGAGAAATTAAAAATATATTGTCAAAAAAAATGAATATTCATTTAGAAGATGTGCAGTATTATTTTTATTACGGAGCAATTGAAACTTTTGCTTATGAATTGACTGATGAGCCTATTAAAATTGTGTATAAAAACGGAAAAATACGAAATATTAATGAAGCATCAACGATTTTGAATTTTAATTCATTAAAAGAAAGTAAAAAGAAATATACTGTTACTTATCCAAAAGAGTACGAAAAAGATATAATGTTGTGTATAAAAGAGAGTTTATCTTAGTGTTATTAATTTTAAAATATATAAAAGTGAAAAAAATAGTTGTATTAACAGGAGCAGGTGTAAGTGCCGAAAGTGGTTTGCAGACTTTTAGAGATAGCGATGGCTTGTGGAACAATTATAGCATACATGAAGTGGCAACTTATGATGCTTGGGTGAATAATAAGGAATTAGTTATTGATTTTTACAATCACAGACGCAAAGAATTGCTTAAGGTTGAGCCAAATGCAGCCCATATAGCTTTAGCTAAATTGGAAGAAAAGTATAATGTTCATATTATTACTCAAAATGTTGATAATCTGCATGAAAGGGGAGGATCTTCAAAAGTATTGCATTTGCACGGAGAACTAACAAAATCAAGAAGCACACTTGACGAGTTCTTAGTTTATGATATACAAGGCTGGGAGTTGAATATAGGAGATAAATGTGAAAAAGGTTCGCAGTTGCGACCACATATAGTTTGGTTTGGCGAAGCTGTTCCCATGATGGAACAAGCAGTTGCTATAGCCGAAAAGGCAGATATATTTATAATTATCGGAACATCTTTGGCAGTTTATCCAGCAGCAAGCCTATTGCATTATGTTAATCGTGATATTCCAAAATATTATATAGACCCGAAAGATACCGACTTGATAGTTAAAAATCTCACTAAGTATATCGAAAAAGCAGGTACTGCAACACCTAAACTTGTTGAAAAATTATTGTCAACAGTTTGATAAAACATGAAGTATATTGAAAATATTAAGAAGTTTCTGTATATTCCTACAACTCAAAGAAGAGGATATGTGGTTTTATTAATTTTGCTTATTCTAATCCTATTTTTGCCAACTATTTACAAACAGTTTTTTTATAAGTCGAAAATTATAGATATAACTGATTTTGCTAATGAAATTGAGAGTTTTGAGCATGCTATAAAAAGAGTAAATGTAAATCATACAGATAAAAAAGATGTGTTTCAATTTGAAAATGTTGAGTTGTCAGCAGCTAAGATGTCATTACAACCATTTCCGTTTAATCCTAACAATTTATCATTTGAAGATTGGCAGAAAATGGGATTTACAGAAAGACAAATAAAAGGAATTAAGAACTACGAAGTTGCGGGAGGACATTTTAAGATTAAAACTGACTTGAAGAAATTATTTGTAATTACTGATGAAATGTACAGAGTGTTAGAACCCTATATTCTTTTGCCTGATAATTATCCAGAACAAACAAATTTAACTCACAAGGAACAGACGAAAGAAACAAGAAAATTGGAGTTGAATTCTGCTGATACCATCGCTTTAAAAAAATTACCCGGAATAGGTAGCTATTATGCAAATGCGATTATAAAATACAGAACAAAATTAGGAGGATTTAATAGTGTACACCAACTTTTAGAGATTTATCGTTTTGATACTTTGCGGTTTTTGCAAATTGAAAATCTAATTGATGTAAATCCATTTTTAATTAAGAAAATCAATATAAATACAGCTGAAATTGAAGAATTGAAAACACATCCGTACATGACATATAATGTTGCCATGTCAATAATTAATTTTAGAAAAATGCACGGCAACTACATCAGAATTGAAGATGTAATGAAGTCAGCATTGATAAATGACGCATTGTTTGAAAAGTTGGCACCATATTTGACCACAACAAACGAAAAAAATGAATAATATGAAGATTTTTAAAAGTATAACAATAGTCATTTTTAGTATTGTTTTTTCAAGCCTTTCGGCACAAGAAATTCAATGGAAAAAACTATCGCAAGCAATGGACGAAAATTTAGAAAAGCAAAAGTTAGTGTTTATTGACTTTTATACAGATTGGTGTGGGTGGTGCAAACGAATGGACCAAACAACATTTAAAGATAAGGAAGTGATTGATGTTATGAGCAAATATTTTTTAAATGTTAAATTCAATGCAGAAGGGAGTGATACTATCGTTTACAACGATATTATTTATGTAAACCCACAATCAAATTTAAAACGCTTCACACATCAATTTACCTTTGGAGTTTTGGGTGAACGACTTGGATATCCATCGTTTGCGTTTATGGACAAAAACAATCAATTGATAGGCGTTATCAGCGGTTATTATCCCGCTGAAAAGTTGTTAGTAGTTTTTGATTACTTTACTTCTGAGGCATATTTGAGCGAGTCATTTGATGATTTCTCACAGAAAAGAGAGAATAAATAAAAAAAGCACTCCTCATTATAATAAAAGTTTATATCTTTGCAGTGGGGTAAGTCTTATACAATCAGCTCCTGTTGAACTCCCCCAGGTCCGGAAGGAAGCAAGGGTAAACGGTTGTAGCGGTGTGATATAAGGTGCTTACCCTTTTTTTTTATAAACTTTTTTGTTGAACCACAGATTGCGCAATAGAAATTTTTTGAGTTAAATCTATATTAAGAGACAGAAAAATACAGTTGTAAATTATTGATATACAGTTGTGTAGCGTTAGAGATTTTTCATTTAAAAATCATTGTAAAGTTTTTGCTATCAATAAATTATACATGAATTTGAAACTCAAATGCATAATCTGGGTTAAATGAGTGTATCATTTGGATTTCGGCACAAAATTGATGTCGATAGTCTTGGGTTTGCCATCTTCTGAAATATAGCGTGGTAAACTACAAATTAAGTAACAACGATAATCAAACCAATTCAAGTGTTGCCACTCTCTTTGAGGTGCGTAGTCGTATATTTTTTGCCTTTATAATCTCTCAAAAGATACTGCAAATGAATATGTATGGTCTTCCTTGATTCATCTTTTTCGATTTTTGTAATCGCAAAATCTTCGGTGATGCCTAACATATCACGTAAAAAATCTATAAATCCCATTGTCAATATTTTTTTACAAATTAACTCATTAAAATTTCAGTATAACTTTAAAATTGAAGAAAATAATGTTGTTTGGTTCAACTCTCGACTTTAATAATTCGTTACGGAATGCTTCTAAAAGCGTAGATTTTCCACAACGGCGAACGCCTGTAATAACCTTTATTAAATTTTGGTCTTTGAGTAATCGTAATTTTTGCAAATAAATTTCTCTTGCTATCATAAGGATAAAATTTTTGCAAAGATATGTGTTAATGACGAAAATAGCAATAATTTACATTTTTCGTCATTAAGAGCTTTGCTTTTTATAAGATTCTATCCAGCATATTTTGCTTATCAATTTATTCTCTATGTGGTAAGCTATCAGTAAATTTGCCGCTAACGGTTCGGGTATTGCCGCAGTGGGGGATTTTCAGCACCAAAGTTCAATAG
>CAZKDV010000083.1:0-10873 GCA_964551645.1 uncultured Bacteroidales bacterium
ACATTGTACCAAACATTACCTGCCATAGGTTCCCAATATAGAACTTGTGTCAACTCTACTTCGCTTGCATCATCTTCTGGTATCTGAATAACCGGACATTCAAGAGCCTTAGTTTTAAATGACCATACATCGCAACCTTCTGATACATTACCATCAACTATAGGCTCAATTTTCCAATAATAAGTGGAATTATAATCTGCAATAAATGGCAAATATGTAGTTGCCGAAGTTGTAGTAACATAAGCTGGAGGATTTGTATTGCCAAAATATACATTATAATTTTCAGCACCCTCAAATGCTGTCCATTCAAGAATTTGATTAAGACTCACATTGCTTTCTCCATATTGTGGCGAAACTATTTCAGCACAATCTTTATCTACAACACATGGCAATGGTTCTACAATAACTGCTATTTGTGTTCTTGGACTTTCGCAAACATCAGTTTGAGATACATAATAATTTATGGTTCCTATAGCACTTGTTGAAGGAGTAGGCGCAGTAGCCGAAGCTGTTCCACCCGTCGGTGCTATATACCATTTTAAATTATCTCCTATTGCACTCAATTGTGAAGGAATATCTCCTATTTCATAATTTACAGGAGTAACAACATTAGGTAATGGAGTTTCACAAACTGAGGCACCTCCACCTCCTGTAACAATTATAGTATAATCAATAAAATGTCCTACCGAGGTTGACAATGGTTTGCTAGTATCGCAAGGCTTATTATATACATCACATTTTACATATACACGCATTCTTGTAGCACCTGGAATAGCATCTACAGGTACGGTTACATTTTTTGTATTATTAAAACTATATGATTCATTTATTAAATTCTCAGTTGCTGTGTTTTCAAAAGTACCATTTTGATTCCAATCAATCCATACTGATAATGCAGCAAAGACAACATCATCAGAATAGTTTGCAATAAGTGTATATGTTTGTCCGGGTGTAACAATAGCGGGAGTAGCTGCTGTTTCGTCAAAGTAAGGATTTGAAGTATGACTAGAACCGGTACATGGCACTGGGTACTCATTTCCTGCAAAATTTGCTCTTGTTATAATACCAAAACCTTGGTAACAGCCACTATATGCACTAGGAGTACAATATCCGCTCGGAGCAGAAGGAGTAGAAATTACTCTCTGTCCAGAAGGAGCAGTTATAGCCGGTGTTTTATCAGATGTGCCTGTATTATCGGTAATATTAAATGAAAGTAAAGCAGCATCAATATGGTTGCCCAAAGTTGCACTTTCAGCTAAGTCATAAGCAATCCAGAAATAATTATTACCGGAAGATAATGCCAATGTGGAAGTAACAGTATGTTCTCCCCAAGGATTTTCAATTGTTGCTCCATATTGAGTGGCTGGTGAAAATGTAGTATTTGAGCCAGTATAGAAAATTTTTGCTCTGTCAATATCATTTGCATCCGTAGTTCCTGTTGTAGCAAATGTGATAGAATTTACAAATGCAGCAGGATCTGTGCCACCACTAACCACAATTTGTAATCTGATGATATCCTCGTGAATTGCCCCTTGTGTTACATTTGAAGAGTTTTGTGTAGTAGTGCTAGATGTATATAAGCCAGCACTTCTAGTTGCATAACTATAAATCGCTGGATTAGAGTAATTGTAACAGTTTGGAGATGAGTTATACTCATACATCTTAAAATGATATGTTTCTCCTGACTTTAAACCTGTTAATGGTACTGAAACTATACCCGAATTACTTCCATTATATACAACATAATTGTCGTTTCCAATTTGAGAACCTGCTCCAAACTCAGGATTTGCAGTATATGACATACTGTACACAGGCTCGGCATCAACTGCAGAACCCTCTTTTGCCAAAACAATAGTATGTGTACCATTTCCTCTTTCAAACTGTAAGTTCATCGTTGTATAATCGGGACAAATCACTGAGATGTTGTTAGGCTGTTGAGAAGGGTGACATGAAGATGTTGTGAAGTTTCCTATTATAGGATCTGTCATATTATAACAATCTGATTCGGAAAAATAAGAATAGGCAGCATAATGATATTGTGTGTTTGGGAATAATCCTGTAATATTAGCACTTGTTGCAAAATCAGCACCAGAATTGCCAAACATAACATAATTGCCTGAACCTATTTGAGAGCCTGAAGGATTACCATAATTATAATCTAAGTTATCATAATATGGTATTGTTGATGATGGCTTACCATTTACAACAGTGTTTTCTTTTAAAATTATTAGAGTTTTGTTGCCATTACCATTAACCCAATTTAATGTGGCACTTGTTGTTGTAATTGAAGCTACACTTACATTACTTACTTGTTGTGTTGGTGCCTCACATGCTTCACTTATTAAAACTCTGTAATCTTCTGTTTCAACAGCTCCTCCACTTGTGCTAGTTCCTGAAAGTTGGGCGCATGGATCAATTGTTGTCCCACCTGATGCATTGATAAATCGACTTCTAACACGCATTGCGGTAACACCAGAAACTGCATCATTTGGTACTGAAAAGTTAATGTTATAATATGTAGAATTATCACCTGTAACCTGAGTTATCACTCCCAATTTTTCGCTTTCTTCAAATATTCCGTTTTGATTGAAATCAATCCAAACTGCTGCATGATTACGAGCTTGGCTCGTTTGCCCAAACCGCACAGATACAGTATAATTCAAATCAACTGTTAAGTCAGCAACTGGAGTTTCAAACAGTGTATAATATGGAGCTGGAACTGATGTGCCTGCAGGAGATGTTGAGTTAATATTAACGCTATTCCCATTTAATTGTACACCAGTAATACCTGTAGTTGCAGCTGGAGCAGTAGCTGATAATGGATCACAATAACAATCCATAAAAGATTTCACACTGACACTCCCCGGATTTGAAGCTGTTGTTAAACCACTATACGAACAACTAACTTCGCATTTGTAATATGTAGGATTTGCAGGAAGTGTTGTTGGAGTATTATAGTAGTATTTGTAGAAATACCAGTAGCAATTTCATATATCCCATCAATTTCGGAAGAATATTTCCATTGATAAGTATATCCTTCGGCTAATGAAAGTCCAGTTATTCCAATTTCTGTACTGAATCCAGGACAAATTTCCACATTATCTACTGTTGTTACATCAGGTTCACCTGCACAAGAAGGAATAATATATGTTACAAATACTGCTCCGATAGCACCATTTCCTCCACTTCTATTTGAACTAGATGTCCTATATGCACCGCCACCACCGCCACCATACGCAGAACCAGCAGTTCCATTTCCTTGAGAGCCACTTCTTCCTGCACCACCATTTCCTCCCGGAGATATACCTATTCCTGCTGTTGGAGCACTTCCACTTCCACCATTGTCTGTTTCACCAGCTGCACCACCACCACCACCTGATGCTGTTCCAGAACCTGTACCTCCGTCTCCTCCATTAAACTTCAAATCTCCAATAGATGCTGATGCTTGTCCACCTAATGCTCCATTAGGATCGTTATTCACAGCTCCACTCCCGCCTTTTGCAAGTACTGTACTCGTACTTTTAAACCAAGAATCTTGTCCATTATTTGTTCCTGTTCCTCCGCTACCACCAGAGCCTACAGATAATGATAAAACTTCTCAAGGTGTTACTGTTAATGTGCTTTTTACATAAGCGCCACCACCGCCACCACCACCAAGTCCATTTGCGTTTCTGAATGTTCCGCCACCACCAGCACCCCAACATTCCACTGTTATTTCGGTAATTCCTAATGGAACTTCAAAAACAGAACTACCTGCCGATGTGTACTTAATGGTAGTTGGCTGAGCAAATGCAATAGTACTGCTCAGTATTATGCAAAAAACTAAAAAAATACCTTTTTTAGTGTAACATAAAATTTGTGTAAAATTTTTCATAATAAATTGAATTAAATTAAATTTTTTTTAATGTTTTTAGATTCGATTAACTAAACCAATTTACAAATTTACAATAAATATGTAAAAAAATCAAAAAAAAACAATATCAAAATAGAAATTCTTTTCAATTTATAAGTTTCACTTATCACAATTTTTCAGCCTATTCATCGTATATCTTAAGTATGTATCAAGTATTTAAAAGATTTATTGTCTTTTTTAGACAAAAACAACACTTCATTCAACAAAAAAATCATGTAAATTGTTAACCTAATGAAATAAAATTTTATTGTTTTGTACTTAAACAATATACATTTATGTGTGGTAATACAAATTAATTCGGCATCAATATTCTCTTTAAAAATACTCTATGAAAATTATTTTCAATAAAGAAAATATTAAAAGTATTTACCACAATTTCAATATCAAGTAACCATTACTGCGTATTAAAACATCTTCAAATTCATTAAATTTACCATATAATTTATTTCGCAGCTTTTCAAAATAAAAAAATAACTAACTTTGTTTAAAATATTAAATTGTGATTTTAGAATATTTAGAGTTAAGAAATTTTAAAAACTATACATCGGCTGATATTTATCTTGATAGTAAGTTTGTTTGTTTTACCGGAAAAAATGGACATGGAAAAACTAATATCTTAGATGCAATTCATTATCTATCGCTAACCAAAAGTTTTCAAAACTATTCTGACACTTCGAACATTAAGCATGGAGAAAATTTTTTCAGAATTGCCGGAAAGTTTAAAAAAGACAATAAAAGCATTCATGAAGTTGTTTGTATGCAAGAACGCGATGAAAGGAAAAAAATCATTGTGAATGACAAGTCTTGTGAACGGTTTGCCGATCACATAGGCGAATTTCCGGTGGCTATCATATCGCCTGCCGATTTTGATTTGATATACAGTAGCGACTCACGAAGGAAATTTATTGATGCTACAATATCACAATTTGACAAGCCCTATTTGGACAATGTAATTCAATATAACCGCACTCTAGCTCAAAGAAACAAACTTTTGAAGCATCTTTCTAAATCGGCACAAGATATTGAGCTTTTGCAGCCATACAACTACAAACTACACGAACACGGAATGCCAGTGCATGAAAAAAGAAAAGAGTTTATGACTGACTTTCTCCCCTATGTGCAGGAATATTATTCCAGAATTTCGCAAAATAGTGAAGAAGTAGCTATACAATTTGAAACTAATATTGACGGGTCACTTTTCAATATTATTGAGAAAAATATTCACAAAGACATAATTTTGGGACATACAAGTTCGGGTATTCATAGAGAAGATTTTGGTTTTTACATGAATGATACGCGTATAAGAAATTTTGCCTCTCAAGGACAACAAAAATCATTTTTAATTGCTCTCAAACTTGCTAAACACAAGTATCTTAGCGAAAAAAAACTTAATACTCCTTTATTGATGATTGACGATATACATGATAAATTAGATGCGTATAGAGTTGAACAACTATTTGAAGTAATGAATGATGAATTATTTACTCAAATTTTTATCACCGACACACAAAAAGAGCGATTAGAACCTTTAATGAAAAACATTAATGTTAATAAACTATTTTACTGTATTGAACATGGCAGCCTTACACAATAAATTATGAAAGAAGATAATTTTTTCCACATCAAAGATGCTTTTGCCGGTCTTATCAGAGAATATGACCTTGAAAGTATTGTAGTAGAGCAAAAAATAAAAGAAATTTGGGCTCAAACTGTTGGCGATTTTACAAATAATGCGACAGTAAAAATTACTTATGCCAATCAAAGGCTTACTGTTTTTATGAATAGTTCAATTATCAGACAAGAGCTTTTTTACGCTAAGAATGAAATTTTGAAAAAAATTAATGAAAATTTAAAAGATTATAAGATTATTGAAATATACTTCAAATAAGCAACTAATATGAAGCATACTCTTAGGTTAAATGAAATTCAATTAAATGAAATATCATCTCAATTTTATATAGAAGTCAGACTTAATCGTTTTAAAGCCAAAATGATTATAGACACTGGTGCTTCTCAAACAGTTATTAGTGAAAAATTTGCAAGCAAGCTCAAATTAGAAGCAAAAGACTTTATTAATGATGTTTCAATCGGGATTGCTGATAATCAATTAAGTCCAAAATTAGCAGACATTAAATTGTTGCAAATTGGAGATATTAAAATTCGTGATTTTCAGTGCATTATACTCCCAATGGAACACATAAACGAAGCATACAAATCAATTGGAGAAGCAATAATTGATGGCATTATCGGAAGCGAAATATTGATATTTTTTAATTCTTTGATAAATTTCAAAAACAACACCTTAACTCTTTTCTCAAAAAATCAAGATATTTCTTTTAGCAACTTTTTCCATTAACTGATTTATCAGTTTTACTCAAAAAAACATCACTTTTTGATAGCCTCGCAGTGCAATTTATAACACATCAATAAGTATTAGTTGCCAGCATGACCAAAGTGCAAGCATTAACAACCTCTATGCCGGCAGATGTAGCAAGTTTTGCAAATTCATGATTTTCAGTACCCGGATTGAAAATAATTCGCTTAGGCTTGATTGAATTAACAATATAATCAATATAATTTTTCTGATGATTGGGATTGATATATAAACTTACTGTGTGTATATCAACAAGTCCATTCAAATTGTTCTGAATTGCAACTCCATTAATTTCTCCTTTGCGAGTTCCAAATGCCTCAACTTTAAAGCCGTGCTTTATTAACATTACAACAGCCTTATATGAGTATCTGTATGTATTTGGACTAGCACCTATGATTAGCGTTTTTAATTCAGAAATAGAAGGTTTTGCTTCAACAGTTTCACTTTCCTCATCATAAATTGTTGGAACTACCTCAACTATTTTATTTGTTTTTGCATTAATATTTGTCAATTTCACTTTTATAAAATTTTCAGTATGACCATATTTATTGCCTTTATTATCTTCTACTTCTATCAGTATTTTATGACATTTATTAAGTTGAGAATTATAAAACTGAATTTTATTTTTTGTAGAAAGATCGGATAATAAAGTTGCTCTTTGCTTTTTAATTTTCGGATGCACTTGCTCGCTCATAGAATAAGCCGCAGTGCCTTTGCGTGCCGAAAAAGTAAAAACATGCAAAAAAGCTATTGGATTATTTTTAAAAAACTCAAAAGATTGCTTAAACTCATCGTCTGTTTCTCCGGGAAAGCCAACAATAACATCAGCTGCTATAAAAGCATTTGGCAGATATTTAATTATCATAGCGATAATGTCCGAAAGAAAAACAGTGTTATAATCTCGTCCCATTCTTTGCAAAACAGTATCACAAGCACTTTGCATAGGAATATGAAAATGAGGCATCATTTCGGAATGGCTTGCATAAAACTCTAAAAGTTCTTTAGTAATATATTTTGGCTCAATAGATGACAATCTTATGCGTTGAATAGTTTTAGTTTTAATTATTCTATCAAGTAGTTTGATAAGAGTTTCATTACTGTCTTTTCCAAAATCACCAAGATTAATGCCTGTCAATACAATCTCTTTATATCCTTTTTGTGCAATTTTATCTACCGCTTTTAACACATCATCAATTTTTGCACTTCTGCTTCTTCCCCTTGCATAAGGAACTATACAATAATTACAAAAGCAATTGCAACCATCTTGAATTTTCAAAAAAGACCTTGTTCGCTCGGATAAAGAGTAAGACAATCTAAATTCTTTAACATTATCAATATTTCCGGCTTTAATTATCTGCTCATTATGACTGATATTTTCAATAAAGTTGCTAATAAAAAATTTTGCATCATTGCCTAAAATAAACGATACTCCTTCTATTTGCTTTAATGATTCTGAAAACAGTTCCGACACACAACCAATAACGGCAATTTTGGCATTTGGGTTTGTACGATGAGCTTTGTAAATGGCATTTCGAGTCTTTTTTTCGGCAGAAGAAGTTAAAACACACGAATTAATAATATATATATCGGCAAAATCTTTAAAATTAACTTTTTTAAATCCTTTTTCTACAAATTGATCCGAAATACTAGATGTTTCAGTATAATTTACTTTACACCCCAGCGTATGCACTGCAAAAGTAATTAATGATTCTTTTTTCATTTTTTTATTAAAAAAAATCTTTTATCATGTTTTTAAATCATGATTTAGAATACTTTTGCAAAAGTAATTAATTTTAAGAAGCACATGAAAAAATTAAGTGTTGTGGCTTTTGGAGGAAACGCCCTCTTGCGTTCTGATGAAAAAGGAAGTTTAGATGAACAAGTAAAAAATGTGTACAATACTTGCATAAATTTGTTGGAATTAATAAAAAAAGGGCATAATATCGTAATTTCACATGGAAATGGACCGCAAATCGGAAATGTTATGATTCAGCACCAAGCAGGCGAAAAGATGTTTGGCATAATTTCTCAACCAATGCATTCATGCGTGTCCGAAACTCAAGGTTCTATTGCCTACCTTATAGAACAACAATTGCGAAATATTTTAATTCAAAATGGAATTAAACGAAACATAGTTTCAATTATCACTCAAGTTGTTGTTGACAAAAATGATAGTGCCTTTTCAAAACCAAGCAAGCCCGTTGGACCGTATTATACCAAAGAAGAAGCCGATGCGATTGCTGAAAAACAAGGATACATTTTTGCCGAAGACCCAAGAAAAAGAGGTTGGAGAAGAATTGTGGCATCACCCAAACCGCTCAAAATAAATAATTGTGATATTATTGAAAAATTGGCAAAAGAAGGTAATATTGTAATTGCCGTAGGTGGTGGTGGAATACCTATAATTGAAAACGAAAATGGCTTATATGAAGGAATTGATGCGGTTATAGACAAAGATTTAGCTTCGGCTACAATTGCTAACAATATCGGAGCAGACGAATTTATGATTTTAACCGATGTACCAAAAGTGTATATAAATTTCAACAAACCAAATCAAATAGCTCTTGACACAATTAGCATTGACGAAGCAAACAAATATATGAACGAAGGACAATTTGCCGAAGGCAGCATGGCTCCCAAAGTTAAGGCATGTATAATGTTTGTTGAAAATGGCGGAAAAGAAGCTATTATTACAGAAGCATCACAATTAGACGATGATAGCTTTGGCACTAAAATCGTTGCAAGCAGATAAATAACTTATACACAAACCAATAACACACTTTCAAGCACCTACTTTAGTGCTTCAATCCCAACTCAATAAAAAGTAGTATCTTTGCAGAGTTAATTATTAAAACAAATTACTATGCAAACTACTTCAAAAATTTTAATGGTTCGTCCAATTAAATTTGGATTTAATGAACAAACTGCAGGAAACAATGCTTTTCAGGTACAAGGAATTGAACAAACAAATGTGGGAGCAAAAGCCATTGCCGAATTTGACAATTTTGTTAAATTATTGCGTGATGCTGGAGTTGAAGTTAATGTTATTCAAGATACTGCTGAGCCTCACACTCCTGATTCAATTTTTCCAAACAATTGGTTTTCAAGACATGCTGACGGAACCATCGTTTTATATCCTATGTTTGCACCAAACAGACGCTTAGAAAGAAAAACTGCCGTTCTTGATTTTTTACGCACTTATCACTCTCCCAAAAAAGAAGTTGATTTAACTCATTGGGAAAGCAAAAATATATTTTTAGAAGGAACCGGAAGCATGATTTTGGACAGAGAACATAATTTCATTTATGCTTGTGCATCTATCCGCACACAAAAAGAAGCTCTGCAAGAACTTAGCAAAGCAATAGGTTATGACTATTTTCTTTTTGATGCCATAGACCAAAACGGCAAACCAATTTATCATACCAATGTTTTAATGTGTGTTGGAGAAAAGTTTATTTTAAGCTGCATGGAAGCAATTCATAATAGCGAAGAAAAAGCTAAATTTGTGGAATATGCTAAAAAATTCAATAAAGAAATCATTGAAATATCATACGAACAAATGAATAATTTTGCAGGGAATATGCTTGAGCTTAAATCAGCAAATGGAGAAGCACTCATCATTATGTCCAAAAGAGCTAAAGAATCTCTATCAAAAGAACAAATTTCTCAAATTGAAAAATATTGCAAAATTATAGCTCCCGATTTAACAACTATCGAAGATAATGGCGGTGGCTCAGCAAGATGCATGATTGCAGAACTATTTGTATAATTTATCCACACTTTATTAATAAGTGCGTTTTGTTAAATTTTATTGCAAAATGCGACTAAACAAGAAAGACTTGACTAATTGCTCAAGTCTTTTTTTTATTATCCCAAATTGTATGTTAGAGCCTAAAAAAGCGAAATATCGGATAAAATTGTATGAAAAATATTCTACAGAAACTTTTGCACTATTGGCAAAATGTTTTATTTTTGATGAAAATTTGGACTAAACGAATTTTTGCAAATAGCAGTTTAATCACAAATTTTAAATAATGAACTTAAAATAAAATACAAGACTTGGCAAAGCATATAAAATCGAGAAACGAAATGCAAAAACAAGAAGCGTTTGATAAAATCAAATCATTAGTTGAGCGGTTTGACGAACAAAAAGAGTTTTATAAACAAGCTGATTACAATGAAACACAAACAAGGCAGGATTTTATCAATCCATTCTGGAAAGCATTAGGTTGGGATGTCGATAATGAAAACGGCTATGCCGAAAGCTATCGAGAAGTTATCCACGAAGACCGCGTGAGAGTTGGCGGTGCTACAAAAGCACCTGATTATTCGTTTAGACTTGGCGGCGGAAAACGACTTTTTTTTCTCGAAGCCAAAAAACCAAGCATTGACATTAAAGATAACATTGCACCAGCCTATCAAGTTAGACGATACGGCTGGAGTGCAAAAATGCCTATTTCAATAATCACAGATTTTGAGGAATTTGCAGTTTACGATTGTGCCAATAAACCCAAACCGACCGACAAAGCAAGTAATGGAAGAATAAAATACCTGACTTACAAAGAATATATTTCAGAATTTGATTT
>CAZKDV010000084.1:0-10842 GCA_964551645.1 uncultured Bacteroidales bacterium
ACAATCAATATTTAACGAAACTTATACAGATGAAAATATTGAAAAATGGAAGAAGTCATTAGAGCAAGTATTTAACAGAGGTTTTTGGGACGGATATTATTTAGGACGAAAAATGGGAGAGTGGGCAGATAGGGGAGGTTCAAGGGCTACAAAAGTGAAGGAATATGTTGGGAAAGTAACAAATTATTTCAACCGCATTGAAGTATTTGAGCTTACAATGGAATCGGGAGAAATTAAGATAGGAGACGAATTAATCATAACTGGTCCAACAACTGGAGTTGTAGAGTTAATTGTTTCAGAAATTAGAACAAATCTTGTAGCAGTTGATTCAGCCACAAAAGGAGATGTTTGTTCTTTGCCCATATCTGATTTGCTTAGGAGAAGTGATAAAGTTTACAAATTAACAAAAGCAGAATAAAAATGGAGATACTGCCATTATTATTGAAAATTATTCCGACTTTTGTACACCAATAGTTTAATTATGAATGAAAAACAAAAAATTGCAAAAATTACAACCCATGTTTTAAGGGAAATGAAGCAAAAAGGCGAAAAAATATCTATGCTTACTGCTTATGATTATTCTTTTGCCCGTATTATAGATAATGCAGGAATTGATGTAATTCTTGTGGGCGATTCAGCATCCAATGTTATGGCAGGACACGAAACAACTTTGCCAATTACACTCAATGAAATGATTTATCATGCTTCTTCGGTAATGAGAGCTGTTAAAAGAGCTTTGGTAGTAGTTGATTTGCCTTTTGGAACATACCAAGGAAATTCAAAAGAAGCATTAAATTCGGCTATTCGCATTATGAAAGAATCAGCTGCAAATGCTGTGAAAATTGAGGGTGGTAGCGAAATACTTGAGTCTGTCAATCGTATTCTTTCTGCAGGGATTCCCGTAATGGGGCATTTGGGCTTAACTCCTCAATCAATCAATAAGTTTGGAACTTATGTTGTTCGGGCTACTGAAAACGAAGAAGCTGAACGATTGCTTGAAGATGCTAAATTACTTAGCGATGCAGGTTGTTTTGGTATTGTGCTTGAAAAAATTCCGGCTAAACTTGCGAAGCAAGTAACCGAATTAGTTAGTGTTCCCGTAATAGGAATTGGTGCCGGGAATGGAGTTGATGGACAAGTGTTAGTATTGCATGATATGCTTGGAATTACGCAAGATTTTTCACCTCGCTTCCTCAGACGATACCATAATTTGAATGACGAAATCGGACAAGCTGTAAATAATTATATTGCAGATGTTAAATCAAAAGATTTTCCTAACGAAAATGAACAATATTAACATAATACTGCATAAAGTTACTTTCTAATCAGGCAAATGCACTTTATATAATTTTCCTCCACGAGGAACGCCCATTAATACAAATCTTTCATCAACTACATATAAATCATTATTATTGATGTAGGCAATGCCTTCTTTTTGAGTAATATCATTTAAGACAAATACTGTTACTTTGCCTCCAAAAAAATTATCACCAACAAAATCTGTAAATCTCCAAATACCCATAGATGAAAGCAAAACTAAAGATTTTCCGTCAGGTGAAATATCTGCTGAGGTAATCCAATATAATTCTTTCGGACCTGCACCGCAATAATATCTTCCTTTGTACTTTGCAACATGCCTTCCTTCTTTAGCAGGCAGAGTGTACATTCTTGTATATCCGTCAAAGGGCTGAGTTTGGTTTTTTGTGAATAAATATAGAGAATCTTTAAAATACACAAAAGACTCCATATCGTAATTCATATCCTTTGGCTCAGGTGGGAAGCTATCTTGGTCTGGGTACATAAATTCAATTGTTTTTGCAACAATTTCATTGCTTATAAAGAACACAGGGTCGGGGATAATGTAGATTTTTTGGGTTTCGCGAGTGTTTAGATTATTGCCAAAATCGCCAATAAAAACCTTTCCTTTTCTGTCTGATGTTATATCTTCCCAATCAATATTTTTAGCATTTGATATGCTGACAGTTCTAATTATATTACAATTTTCGTCAATTTTGTAAATTTCTGGTTTATGTCCGCTATCATTATGTACCCAAATGTCTTTATTCAAATCTATGAGTATTCCTGAAACTTCATATAGTTTTTGGGCGAAAATCCCAATTTCTTTAAGCGAAACTTCAACTTGGCTATATGAATAATTAATAAATATTACAAATAGCAGTAGAGTTGTACGGATTTTCAGAATCATAAAATTATTTGAGCATTATAGAAAATAATTAATTAATAACAATTTTTTTCATATTATGATATGAATTGCTATTTATTTTTAGGAAATAAATACCGGCAGGAAGTTCAGTATTTATATCAATTTTATCAAATGCACTTCCTTTGTATAAAACAACACCATTTGTATTATATATGGTATAATCAAAATTGCTATGTTTTAGTTCTATGCTAAAATTTCCATTGCTTGGATTTGGATAAACTGTGCTAAATGAGTTTTCCTTATTTTCAATGCCTACACTAATGTCAAGATGAATTGTAAATTGGCAAGAATTGGTGCAAGAAGTTTGCATGTCGGTATAAGTGTATGTTATTGTGTAATCGCCATTTTTTAAAGAGTAAGGTACAAAAACATTATTTTCTACTCCATTGCCACTAAAAACGCCACCTTCGGGGCTTGCACTTAGTTCAATAGGAGTTTTTTCTGTTATTATCATATCTTCGGGGCAAACGACTGTTGGAAGTTCGTTTACTGTAACAACAGCATAAACTTCTAAAGTAGTTGGAGGTGTAGTTTGTTTAATTTCTGTAGGCAAATTAAATGTAGCTTTTGCAGAATAAACACCGGGCGAACCATTTGCATAATCTGCAATAGTCCAGCTCAAATTCACATCATACTCATTGCCGTCCATATCTGAAATCACTATTGATTTTGGCAATGCTTTGATAGCATCTGCAAGACTTGTGTTTTCGCAAAGCGAAATGTCTTTAACATCATTGTACACATCAATCACATTCAAAGTGTTGTCGCTTGCTACCTCGCCAGTTCCGGTGCATTGAGCAGTTTGGGGATTGATGTTGTTGTTGATTAGGTAGGTGATGAATGTAACATCTCCGTTTAGCTTGCTTTCAATAGCTTCTTTATCACTTGTGCCCCACCAATTGCAAGTTGCAATAATGTTTTTTGTTGATGTGTTGTTTATGTTGTAGTTATTATTGTTGAGTATTCTATTATACTCAATTCTTGATTCTTTGGTAATATTTGCATTGCTATTGTAGAAAATTCCATTCAAACCATTATCTTTAATGATATTTTCTTTTATTGTTACCCAAGAATTACCCTCAATGAAAATTCCATTTCCTTGTTCGGCTGTAACAATACAATTTGTTAATTCAAAGCCCAAAATGCCAGATAATTTAATACTACTTGAATCGGCTGAGGTGTTTTTGATGGTAATGCCTCTGACTTTAGCATCTCTTTTGGTTACTGTAATGGTTGGATTAGAATTTTCATTAGACAACACTACTGATGCAGGATTACTTATATTGCCTGTTAATATGATTTTCTTGTTTATGGTGATATTTTCTGTAAAAGTGCCTGCCATAATAACTATTTCATCATCTTCGCTTGCATCATCAATTGCACTTTTGATGCTTATATATTTTGCTTCTGGCACCTTGGTGATATTTGTAACTGTAAACAAATCAGATGTAGCCAGTGCAGCATTGATAAAATCTTTATATGTGGCATAAGTTTTTCCATTTAGGATTCCTACTATTAATTCTTTGTCTATACTGCTTGCATTGTCAAAAATTGGCATGAACTCTATAGTTTTGTTCTTGATTTCGTCAACGACTTTATTGCTCAAGGTGGCTCCAAAATGAATTTTAGTCATTGCTTTGTAAACAGTATAAACCATGCCACCTTCAACAAAATCATTAACAGTCAATTTGCTATCTTTTGCCGCTGCTAATATTTTCTCAACATTAGGATAGTAGTCCATAGCTGCTTTAAACAAAGGAACAAAGATAGTAATTGCTGGATAGGATTCGTTATTTTTTACATCTTGCATTATAGTATTATAAAATGGACTATCTTTTGTATCTAAAAGATATAAAATTGAATAAAAGTCTTCTGCAAATTCAAGACTTATTTCTATTCCATTGATGATAAACTTATTGCCACTACTACCAAGACTAAATTCATTATATTCTTTTGCAATATCTGCAAGAACATCACTATTTATTATTCCATTATTGATATTGTTAATAGCAGTTTGCTCTACCAACCTAAAGTTTGACAATACATATAGTGGATATAAAAAGCTTGTAAATCCTGTATATTTAAAACTATTATTAGCCAAATCAGTATTAAAATTATCATACTGTTCTTTTTCAAGTTGAACAAGTATATCTATAATCATTTGAGGTCCACCAAGATTTGCTTCTTCCACAATTTGGTCATTAACATAATAGCCTATCAACAATTGAAAACCAAGTTTTAGATCTTCTAAGTGTTTTATCTGAAACTGAGCTTCTTTTGCACTCTCCATGCATGCTTGCATTGCATGACGCAGTTGTGAGAGAGAATTAAATAAATAACTTACTTCATCTATTTTGGCAAAACCTTCTGCAGGTTTATTGGCTAATAAATCTTTGGCAACAGCTGTTTTGTATCCATCTGAAAGTTCGCTATAAAGACTTAAATCTAAATTAAGTTCATTAGAGTATGTTTCTAACACCTGTCTTAGTTCGTTTGCATCTTTGCTGTTGTTCACCTTGCTTAATGCACTTTGCGAATATGCTGAAAAACTAAATAAAGATATAACAATTAAATAGATAAGTTTTTTCATATTGATAAGTTTTTTAGAATATTAATTGATTATAAATATAAAAACCTGTGATATTTCTCACAGGTTTTTATATAGTTTATTATTAGTCTAATATACATCTAATTGAAATAGCATTTCCTTTTGTAACATAGTATCTACCAGAGCCATAAGAATGATAGTTATTAGGTACTGTTTGGTTACCCAAAAATGAGCCAAATGTTCCTGAAGTAACAGTAGAATATGCACGAGATATGGCGTTGGTTGACGATTGCAATGAAGAAGTCCAAAACGCCCCACCAATACCATAAGAGTTTACCTCAGCATTAACAGGAGAGGGCAAATATTCTGTAAACTTTTGTCCAAGATAGTCATACGCTCCTGCTGGCATCAAATTAAAGCCATAAGTATTTTGACCCGCTGCTACTGGATAACCACTAAGAAGAGTAAATAAGGAGCTAGGGTATGCCCAATATTGCGTTCCTTTCAATTTTCTTCCAACTTCAACTCCTGGGTGCGCTCCGCGGAAACTTTGGTCGTCAGCACACCTCATGCCTGGAGTGGGAGCAGGATTGGTTGGAGCTGTTCCTGTGCACATTCCTATGAAAATCTCCAAATTTTTTGTTTCTTGATCGCTTGGTAAGTGCCAACCATGAGGGCATGCTCCTTGTACTCCACTTGGCACAGCATCGCTATCGCTTGCTCCATTCATAGCTGCGGTCCAATTATATAATACTCCGTATCTGCCGTATATATTAAATCCTCCATGATTAAATGCTTTAGCTGCTGTAACATCATTCCCATTATACATATTAATATAATAACGAGCTTCAGTGTCGGATCCTTGAGTAGGTCCATATACTGCTGGTAAATATTTTAAGTTTTCTGACATCCAGCATTGGTTATTAATTAGAACAGATTGATACACTAACTCATCTCTACAATCTTTAAAATTATCTCCACAAGCAAATGTTTCGTTAGGAGTTGTATAAACCAAAGTTAAGACATTATCGCTATGCCCACAATCATTATATGCCCAAACATAAACTGTATATTCGGTGTTGGGATCATAATCATCTAGGTGTATATAAGCAACAACATTGCCAACATCAGTTGCAGTGCTATATTCATTAATAGTGTTAAATTTATAGCCTTCGGCATATTGCACGGCATTCCACTTCCAAACAACACCAGCATGGCAGCGCACATGGTTACCTGCACTAGTTGGAGTGTTTGGTATGCCAGGTTGTACAACCAAAGTTTCGGTGCTTACGCTTGCTGCCGGACCACATTGATTGCCTGCAACTAAGGTGTATTGACCTTCTGCACTTGCTTGAACACTTGGAACAACTGCATTATTTTGACTAGATGAATAAGCATTAGGACCTGTCCATGTCCAAGAATCAATATTATTAGAAGCACTGCTTAGCAAAGTTAAATTGCTTTCTGTGCATATCGGATTTACTGAAAAATCAACGCTTACATTTAGAGGAATGTAATTTACGATTAGAGTATAAGAAACACAAGCTGTAACACCACAATCGCCCATTGCTCTTACATAATAAGTTGTAGTAACGCTAGGATATACATCTATACTTGATCCTGTTCCAATTAAGTTTCCATCACATTGGTCATCATACCAATACCAATCAGCACCATCACCAAGCGAACCTCCGCTTATGCTAAGCGTTGCTATATCTCCATCACAAATCACAGGTGGATTGCTTACTATTGCTACTGCAGGCTGTGAAGGAATACAAGCTTCATCTAATAAAACTCTCCAATTAGCAGTAGCTCCAGTTCCATCGCAATAATTTATTTTTTCTGTTTCTTTATTATATATAACTATACCTGCTTCTGGTTTAAGTGCATCTCTTTGATCATTTGTTAAACTTGGCAATAAAAAGCCTTTATTGCCAGTTGTTGACCTAATTTCGAGCAAAGCACTATGGTGTGGGGTATCTTCTGTTTTGCTATCAGCTATTAACACACCTGTATTAGTTGTATTAGTTCCTGTAGCTGAAGAGCTGGTTACAGTTATATGTTTTAATTTAGTCCATTGATTATTAGCAAATATTTCAAGTTTATTGTTGTTTGGATTATATACCATTAAACCCGTTCTTGGTTTTGACACGCTATTTGGAGTAGCACTTGGCAACAAAATTCCCTTAGTAGTAGATTTTACTTCAAGCATAGCAACTTTGCTAACCACATCGGCTGGGGCAGCACTAATTATCATACCACCACCAGGAGTTTGTGTTCCGGTAGCTGGTCCCAAAATATCATTTTCTAAAGTATGCCATTTAGGATTATTTGTGAAAACTTCAATCGTTTTTAATGAAGTATTATAGATAATTAATCCCAGAGCTGGAGATCTAATTGCATTCCTCTGTGCAGTAGTCATTCTTGGAAGAATTAATCCAGTTTGTGAAGCTTCAGAAAGGTCTAAAACTGCATCTTTTGTTGATTGATTCCCAATTGAAAACACTTGTGCGTTAATATTATTACTGAATAATATTGCACAAAAACTTATTATTAATATTGCGTATTTTTTCATAATATTTATTATTAAAAATTAATTCTGAGATTATTTAATTAATACTTTCGTTGTTTTATTTTCCATGCTTGTACTAACTTTAACAATATATACTCCAAATGGAAGTGCATTTAAGTTGGTTTGATTTGAAGTAGAAGAAAGTACTAATTCTCCGATAGAATTGTAAATATTGATTGATTTGACTTCTTCGTTAATACGAGTATTTACATATAATGTATTGTCATATTCCCAAATGTGCATATCCTCTGTTGAAATAAAATCTTCATTTTCGATTCCTGATGGCTGCATCACAACAAATTCAAATCTCATATTTCTATCTTCGGGCTTTGCTGTAAATTTGTATGTTTCATTTGCTGAAATATATGTATTTGTAAATAAGTCTTTCAGATATAAATCCATATTTTCAATAGAGTGTGTGAAACTTATTGTATAATTTTCTGTTTCTCCAACTTCAAGATATAATAATTTGCCATTAATTTGGTCTATATCATCATAAGCTGATATTGCAAGTTTGGTATCTTGCTTTTGACTGTAAAGTTGAGGATAGCTATCAAATAACTTCATTGCATCTCTTTGATAGTCATAAGTTTCCAAAGAGTTTTGTGCAATATATAAAATACTTTCATCGCTACGACTGTTTCCATCTACTTTAACTCTAATTAAATTTGGAATGTATTCTTCATTTTTAAATTTAATAGCATTATGTTTTTGGGCATTCTTCTTTATAGTAATGCTTGCATTATTATTAACTGCATGTACAAAAAATCCTTGTCCCATAGCTATATATTGGTCTGCTGCAACACCTGTTCCAATTGGCGGATTTGTGTATTGAGGATCATCATTTCCAAGATTTGCTAAAAAATAAATATATTTTTCTTGCACTCCGTCAAAAGTATAAATTGCATTTCCAACATTAGCTTTTGACCAGCCAAATTGTGAATTTAAATCTATAGCACTTGTAAAAGGATTTCCGATTAAATTCCAACCCGAAGCCATATTGTTTCCCGTAGTATTAGTAAGAGTCCGAGTTATGTCCGTATTATTGATAAGTCCACTAAAAACTACTGTTGTATCCTTATCCTTGCTATATACACTAAATCCTTCTCCGGGAGAAAAAGATACATAATGATGAGGAATATATATTCCCCAAGAATTTGTTGATTCTATATATTTTCTTAAATACATGTGATTACCAGGGAAATTTCCTGATTTTGCGAGTGTAATAGGACTACTTGCAAGATGCCATTTGTTTTTAGACAAATATTGTTCAATTTTAAAATTGTTGGCTCCTGCAACCGAACGCATTGCAATTAATGAACCATTGCCTGCTGCGGTAGATTTAATATACATTAAACCTTTATTGGTAATATCTGCATCTATGCTTATATAAGTATTGGGCAAAATAGTCATAGCATGATTAGCAAAAATTTTAAGTTGGTAATTGAGAGGAGTGTTGTAAGAAATACGAACTGCACCATTAGCTCCTATGCCACCTTTTTTTTCGCTTGAAAAAAATGCATTCGTATTTCTTCCACCGCTTCCACCTCCACCATAAGCATAACCGTTGGTTCCAGCACCGCTTTTAGTAACACCAGTTGCTCCATTTCCGCCAAAATCAAGTCCACCAATACCAGCAGCAGGAGCTGTTCCGGCAGCACCACCTACTGCTGTAGTTCCGGCACCACCACCACCACCGCCACTACCTGTAGAAGAGTTACCAGTGCCACCTGCTCCGCCAGCTCGTCTTGTAGTTCCAATGCTATAGTTCTCAGGAAGTGCACTGTCAGGTGCAGGTTTAGTAGTTGTTGTTGAGCCTCCAGCACCGCGAGTAGTAGCGTTATAAGTCCCACCTACTCCACCAGCGGCTCTAACTAATTGAGTTCCTTCAAGTGCAACATAAGAAGGACCACCTGAACTTTGAGCAGTAGTATTATCTTTTAATCCTTGTCCTCCTTTACCAACAACAATAGTGTATTGCACTCCAGGTGCAACTTTGAGAATGCTCATGGCATAAGCACCACCACCACCACCACCACCATGTCTGCTTTTATTGTAAACACATGAACCGCCACCGCCAGCTCCCCAACATTCTACAGTAATTTCATAAATGTTAGCTGGAACTGTAAAAGTATATTCCCCATCGGTTTCATATTTAGCTGTATTAACAACAACTTGCCCATTAGCATAAAAACAAAATAGCATTATGCTTGGGATTAATAAAAGAATTTTTCTCATAATATGCAAATTTTAATTATTAAATACGAAATAAGTTTGAATAAACTTATATTTTAACATAAAAAACATTTTGCAAAAATACTATATTTTTTCAATTTTTTTCAATTTTTTTCAATAAACCTTAAAAATTATAGTATTTTTGTCGCTAAATTATAGTCTCATCAGATAGTGTTTTTTGTTATATCCAAAGTGCTTGATTTTATGTATAGTCCACTAAGTTGGATAGTTTTGCTTTGCATTATTGTGGCGATAATTAAGAATAAAAAATGGAAGCGAAAATTACAAATAATTTTGCTTGCAATTACATTATTTTTTTCAAATAGTTTTATAGTTGATGAAGTTATTCGCTTAATGGAAGTTAAAAAAGCAACTATCAAGCCTCATGTTTACACAGTTGGAATTGTTTTAGGTGGCGGAATGATTTCTTATGATACTGAAACGGGTCAAAGTACTTTTAGGCATAATCCCGACAGAATTATGCAAGCATTATATTTGTATAAATACGGCAGGATAGAGAAAATCTTAATTTCAAGTGGTTCGGGCAATCTTTTGCATAGAAATGTCTTGGAAGCATGTTTATTACGCGATTTCCTGATAGAATTGGGCTTTGACGAGAAGGATATTATAGCCGAATGTGAATCGGACAATACTTATGAAAATGCAAAATATACGGCACAAATTCTTGCCGAACAACACATTGAAGGACCTTATCTTCTTATTACTTCGGCAACACACATCAGGCGAGCAAGAGCCTGTTTTTTGAAACAAGGTGTAAATGTTGATGTTTTTCCGACAAATCCGATAACTGGCAAAAGAAGATATGATATAGGACATTTGTTAGTTCCTAATGTTTCTGCCATTCAAAAGTGGGAGCTTGTTTTTAAAGAGTTAATCGGATTAGCCGTATATAAAATATTTGCTTACATTTAAACAAACTAAAAATATGCTCAATCCACACGATGTTTTTTATTTGATAATAGTGATTGTTGTTGCCTATTTTGCTGTAACGAACTTTTTGTCATATCTGAACATTAAAAATCAAAAAACACAATTGCCCCCCGAGTTGCAAGCTGTGTATAGCCAAGAGCAGTATGCCAAATCGCAAGAATATTTTAAAGCCCGCTCAACATTTGGTTTGCTGACTAAAAGTTTTTCTTTTATCATTTTACTCTTTGTTTTGTTTGCCAATGGTTTTGCTCTAGTTGACAGTATTGTTGGTGCCTACACTCAAAATGCTATTTGGCAAGCACTATTGTTTTT
>CAZKDV010000085.1:0-10834 GCA_964551645.1 uncultured Bacteroidales bacterium
CCTTTCCCTAATACTTAATTGCTTTACTATAGCCTGCTGAGAAGTTTTATTGTATTGAAATTTGATAGCCATAACAAAAAATTTCCTTTATTTTTCTACCCAATAAGTATCCATAAATTCTTTCTTCAAAGCGACTTCTGTTTTATTGAAATAAGTTGAGAATAATTCGTAAGCGATATCCAACATACTATCCACATCAACATTAACATCTATTGCTAATAATTTTTCTGAATATTCTTTGGCAAATTTCAATGTTCTTTCGTCATAATCACTTAAATCAAAACCATTTTCTAGTTTTGTTTTAGCATTAGCAGCATCTGCATATAGACGAACAGCAGCATTCATTACTTGAGGATGATCTTCCCTTGTTTTTTTACCAATTACTAATTGTTTCAAACGGGATAAACTTCTGAATGGGTCAACTATAACCTTTCCAATATCACTATCTTTACGCAAAAACAACTGTCCTTCTGTTATATAACCTGTATTATCGGGAATAGCATGTGTAATATCGCCACCTGACAATGTAGTAACAGCAATAATAGTGATAGAGCCTCCATCAGGAAACTGTACTGCTTTTTCGTACAAACGAGCTAAATCACTATATAATGAACCGGGCATACTATCTTTTGATGGAATTTGATCCATACGATTAGATACTATACTAAGAGCATCACAATAGAGAGTAAGGTCTGTCAATAACACCAAAACTTTTTGCTTTTGCTCTACTGCAAAGTACTCAGCTGTTGTAAGTGCCATATCAGGAATTAACAATCTTTCTACTGGAGGGTCTTCTGTTGTATTAATAAATCCAATTATTCTATCCAAAGCACCTGCATTTTCAAATACATTTTTATAAAAAATATAATCATCATTTGACAAACCAATACCGCCAAGAATAATTTTATCAGCTTTTGCTCTAAGGGCAACCATAGCCATAACCTGATTATAGGGTTGATCTGGGTCAGCAAAAAATGGAATTTTTTGTCCTGTTACAAGCGAGTTGTTTAAGTCAATACCTGCAATACCTGTTGCAATCAATTCAGAAGGCTGTTTTCTTCTAACTGGATTTACTGACGGACCACCAATTTCTCGTTCTTCTCCCATAATTTCAACTCCGCCATCAATAGAGTTTCCATAGGCATTAAAAAACCTACCTGCTAATTCATCGCTTAATTTTATTGTTGGTGATTTTCCCAAAAAAACAACTTCAGCATCAGTAGCAATACCTTCCGTTCCTTGAAAAACTTGTAAAGTAACAACATCATCAATTAACTTAACAACTTGTGCTGGGCGGTTGTCCACCAATGCCAATTCATCATATCCAACACCTGTTGCATGCAATGAAACAGTTGCTTTAGTTAGCTGAAATAGTTTTGTATAAATTTTTTGAAAAGCTTTAGTTTTTGTTTCCATTATGCTATAATTCTTTCTTGAATAATATTTTTAAGTTCTTGTTCGTACTTGTTAAAATCATTTGATTTAAACTCTGAATAATTCATTTGCTTTATCTGGTTAATAACTTCCTTGAAGTATGGATTTACTTCATCAAATGATTCAAATCTATAGTTACTTTCGCACAATTCAACAACCAATTTAAGCATATATGCTTGTCTTTCATAAGGTGTAGAGGCATCAACTTTATCAAAAGCATCTTGTTGAAGTATAACAAAGTCAATCAATTCAGACTTCCAATATATGATATGATAATCCAAAGGAACACCATCATCGCCAAGAATGTTGATTTGTTCATAAGTTTCTTTCCCTCTTAAAAGTACATTCTTTATATATGCAACAGAATCTGTCCATGCTTGATTTATTGTTGAATTTAGATATTCAATAATTTCAGGATATTCAAGATATTTAGAATAACTATCAATTGGGTCAATTGCTGGGTATCTTTTACTATCAGCTCTTTGTTGTGAAAGTGCATAAAAGCATCTTGCTGCTTTTTTAGTAGATTCAGTAACTGGTTCTTTAAGGTTTCCACCTGCAGGCGATACAGTTCCTATAAATGTGATTGAACCAGTAGCTCCATTATTCAAAAAGACAAAACCGGCTCTCGAATAAAAGTTAGAAATAATTGCAGGTAAGTCCATCGGAAAACCGTCAGGTCCAGGCAATTCTTCCATACGATTAGACATTTCACGCAATGCTTGTGCCCAACGAGAAGTAGAATCTGCCAACAATAATACTTTCAATCCCATTGCTCTGTAATATTCAGCTATTGTCATTGCAGTATATACAGATGCTTCTCGGGCTGCAACAGGCATATTAGATGTATTAGCAATAATTGTAGTTCGCTCCATTAGTTTTCTTCCTGTGCGAGGGTCGTCAAGCTGTGGAAATTCAGTAAATATTTCTACAACTTCATTAGCACGCTCACCACATGCTGCAATAATCACTAAGTCAGTTTCTGCATACTTAGACAAGTTATGTTGAAGAACTGTTTTTCCAGAACCAAAAGGACCGGGAATAAACCCAGTGCCACCTTCTGCAATTGGATTTAGTGTATCAATAACACGAATACCTGTTTCAAGAATTTTAAATGGTCTAGGTTTCTCTCTATAATGTTTAATCGGAACTTTAACAGGCCATTTTTGCACCATGCTGACTTTATGTTCCTTGCCATTTTTATCTTTAAGTGTAGCAATTGTATCGGTAACTTTATAGTCTCCTGATGCAACAATCCTAACTACTTCATACTCACCATCAAACACAAATGGAACCATAATTTTATGTTTAATCCAGCTTTCACTAACTTCTCCAAGCCAAGCTCCGGCTTTAACAATATCTCCAATGTTTGCAAGTGGGGTAAAAGCATAAGTAGAATTATGATCAATCGCTTCAGTATATTCTCCTTTTTTCAGAAACACACCTGTCATCTTATCTAAGTCATTCTGCAAACCGTCAAAATTTTTAGATAGCAAACCTGGTCCAAGTGTAACTTCTAGCATGTGTCCCGTAAATTCAACTTCTGTTCCAACTTTTAGTCCTCTTGTGCTCTCGAATACTTGAGCGTATGCTTTATTTCCTATTACTTTGATAATTTCCGCCATTAGTGACTGCTCTTCGTGCTTAATAAAGCAAATCTCATTTTGTGCAACAACACCTTCGGTTTCTATAATTACCAAGTTAGCAATAATTCCTGTAATTCTTCCAATTGTATTCATAAACAATTTATTCGTTATCAGTAAATAATTCTTTCAACTTAAAACTTGATTTTAATTCCTTTTGCAACATTCCAAACAATTCATTCCCGTATTGAGTATCAATCTTCAACCAGCGTTCAATCATATTTGTTTTTATCACAAAAGTTAAAATCCTATCTATAGTGAAATATTCAAAAAATATCATCTCATTCAAATAATTCCATTTGAAAACATCAATAACTTTTTCTCTTTCAATAGCATTTGAGTTTTGAGCAATATTAATAATATTCTCAATATAATCAACGATACCTGTTAGACCTAAATCCGAACTTTGACTTGTTTTAATAGTTTTAGCAATATCATTATTACCTATGATTTGTGTTTCTAATGACATTTTATGTTTTTTGCATAAAACTCCAGTCAAAATATTTTTAACATTATAATCAAGCTCATACCAATTTCTGATAAATTCATTTTTATCCTGTAAAACTTCGTCATAGAATAATGATAAAAGTTGATTTTCCCAACTTAATGAAGGATAAATTGGTTCATTTTCTTTAAAAGCATTGATAAATTTTTGCATGTACTCAGGAAGACTATATGGTTCCCTGATATTAGCTTCTAATTCTTCTTTTGAAAAACTTCCTAATTCATTGAAACTTATATCTGCCTTATTGAGAATATTAAGAAGGTTTTGATTGTCAATGGGTAATAATATTTTTTGACACAACAAATAATCCTTTTTCGAAAGGACATCTCGCAATTCTTTTTGCAAAGCATTATTGTCAAATACAAGTCTATCAGTATCTATTGTAACATCTTGTAATCCAGCAACAAAATAATAATAATTTTCTTTAAAAAGTAACATTTAAGGAAGTAATAAAAGTATTGGTAGTTAATTATTTATCAAACAGCAACGAAATAAGTTTTGGTCGTAAGTATGAATTAAAGAGTGCGTCAAAATCTTCATCAGTAAAGGAAATACTATATCCTCCATTTTGGGGAGATATTTTAAATCCTTTTTTAATTCTATCTGAATATTGAATTTCAACACCTCTTTGCATAAGAATGTTCAATTTTTGGTTAAAATAGCTTTCTAATTCAGTTCTTTTTTCTTCAGGTAGCAAGATATGTAGATTTGGAATTTCAGAAGACTGAGGATCCCATTTTTCAATTATAACTTTAATAATATCACCTATAAAATCAACATCAGAAAAAGATTTTTCAGTATCTTCTTTTATTGTTTTAGTTTCAATTAAATTAACAACTTGTTGTTTAATATCAGAAAACATCTGACGAGCAGACAGCTTCAACTCTGACAATGAACGGCTTTTTATATCATCAGCTTCTTTTTTAGCATTTTCAATGATCTGATTTGCTTCATCTTGTGCTTTTGAAATTATTAGCTCTGCTTCTCTTTTTGCATCATTATTAATCTTCTCGGACTCTATTATAGCTTTTGAAACACCTTCTTGGTAAATTTTTTCTGTTAGTTCAGTCAGTTTTGATTGCATAGTTATGAGAGTTTTTTTGATATTTTGTTTTCGCAAAGTTAGAAAAACTTTTGATATGTGAACAAGTTTTGTCAAATATTATTTGCTTTTATCAAGAGGCACAATTGTTGCACATCTTAATAGATTTTTTATTTTCAATTAACATTTTTTCAAACTTTTTATAATTATTTCCGCAGATTATTTCCGAAAATGTTTGCGATTTTAAGTTGCCCATAACAAAATTAGAGTTTTTGTCAAAACAACACGGAAGTACATCTAAATCATGAGTAATTACTGGATTTGTATAAAATCTAAAGCATCTGTGATTTCTTTTTCTTATTAGCTGCAAACCATTTTCGTTATTGTATTTATATCTCAAATATTTTTTATTTTTTGGGAGATACTCAGGAACACTTTCTAAATCAATCACATAAGCAGATTTGAATGTAAGTGTATCAAATTTAAGGTTTTTTGCTAATTTCTTAATTTCATCAAGATGTGTTTCATTATGAGAAAACACAATAGTTTGCATCTCCACCAAAGGATATTGTTTATGTAATTGCTTTTTCCTTTTGATTAAATAATTAACATTATCGATTAATGTATCGAAATTGCCACCTTTTCTGTACTTTTCATATGTTTGCTGATTATATCCATCGACTGAAATTATAATATGTTGAAGTCCAGAGCTGATTATTTCATTAGTTAAATCTTTTGTCAATAAAAGTGCATTTGTTGAAAAAGAAACAAACAAATTCTTATTCACAGCATAAGCAATCATTTCGGGCAAGTGCTTGTTTAGTATTGGTTCTCCCTGAAAGTGCAAATTAATATGAAAAACAGTTTTTGGTAATTGATTAATCACCATTTTATAATCGTTCAATGAAATTCCTCCATTTTTCCGATTAAGAATGTTTGCACCTAATTCGCAACCCGGACATTGCAAATTGCAACCTTTGTATGACTCAATACTTACAGCAAAAGGTCTAATTTTTAATCTATTTTTTTTTAAAACAAATGAGAGCAAAAATAAAAGTCTTGACAATAAGTGTGAATACAGTTGATATAAACTAATTATGCGTAAATAAGCATATAACAACAAAAACTTATATCTAAACTTTCTTAAACTTGTATTCAATGAAAAATGTTTATTATTGTAAAGAATTACTCAACTAAATAGAATTAAGTATCCGAGTTAATTACCCCCCAGCCACTTAAAAATTCTTTAGTAATTATACGAAGCAAAGAATATGATGGTATCCCAATTATCATTCCGAAAACTCCGCCCATTTGGGCAGCAATAAGCAATACAAGCAAAATTTCTAAAGGATGAACTTTTACGATTCTTGAAAAAATCCAAGTTTGTATCAAAAATCCATCAACAAAATTCACTACCATATATAATGATACCATTTGTATTATTAAAACAAGATCAACAGCACTTGGATCATAATACAGTTGATTGGTAATGCCTATAAAAGTTCCTAAAACTAAACTTATTAATGGTCCAATGTACGGAATTACATTCAAAACACCAGCCACAATACCAATCATAATTGCATTTTTAACACCGAACAAATACATACCTACGCTAATTAAAGTAGCAACTATTAGAGCATCTAAAATAATTCCCCAAAAATACTTTATTAACAAACTTTTAGCTGAAGATAGCACATTTTTCATTTTTTCTCTAAATGTATCTGGAGTAATTGAGATAATGGCATTGTACAACAATCTATCATCTTTCAAAAAGAAAAATGTAGCAAATAAAATAACAGTAAGTGAAATAACTACTTGACTTGTGATGTTGATGAACTTTAGCAATACTTGCTCAATAGTTGAAAATTGTAAAAAATCAAAAAAATAATTACTTATGATTTCTTCTATAGATTCGCTTTCTTCAATAAAATTGTTCTTGAACAGCCAGTCCTCGAATTGATTTATTGGTTCTTTGAAATTTTCTAAGGCTAAAGTGATATCAATCTCTGTAAAAATCTTCATTTGGTGCATTGTTATTGGCACAAACACAGCAATGAATACAGCTACCATAGAAAGAATAATCAGCATGGCAAGAATAGCATTAACAAAATGTGGCAGTCTTATCTTCCAGACTCCAATTTTGTCAAGAACTCTAACAATGGGAGCGCCTAAAATTGATAAAAATGCAGCTATGAGTACATATAAAAACAAATTGAAAAAATTCCAAATTAAGAAACCTACAACTAATAAAGTAAATATTCCAATAGCCCAGTTTCTTGTTGTTGCATTCATAAACTGCATTTTAAGTGTAATAAGTAGTTTGTAAATTTAAAAATCTACAAACCACTTATCAATTATATTGTTCAATTCTACATATACTCTTCAATCGGAGGACATGTACAAACCAAGTTTCTATCTCCATAAGCATCATTCACTCTACCCACGGGCGAGAAGTATTTATCTGAAATTGGGATTGGCATATATGCTTTTTCTTTTGAATAAGGATATTTCCACTCTTCGTCAATCATTAATTGCAGAATGTGAGGTGCATTTTTAATTAAATTATTTTCTTGCGAATAAGTGCCGTTCTGAATTTCTTCAATTTCCTTACGAATTGAAGCCATAGCATCAATAAATCTATCCATTTCTTGCAATGGTTCACTTTCTGTTGGCTCAATCATCAAAGTACCTGCAACAGGGAATGCAACTGTTGGAGCATGGAAACCATAATCTATCAATCGCTTAGCAATATCAATTACTTCAACTTTTGCAGCCTTATTAAATGGATTGCAATCAATAATCATTTCGTGAGCCACAAAACCATTTTTGCCTGTATATAAAACTGAATAATATTTTTCTAATTTAGCTTTAATATAGTTTGCATTTAGTATTGCAATTTGTGTAGAATATTTCAACCCATTTCCGCCTAATAATTTCACATAAGAGTATGAAATCGGCAAAACAAAAACACTACCAAATGGAGCTGCAGCAATAGCTTTGATTGAATCTTTGCCGGGCATATTAAATTGTGAATGTCCGGGCAAGAAATCAACAAGATGCTTAGCAACACCAATAGGTCCCATTCCGGGTCCACCACCACCGTGAGGAATAGCAAATGTTTTATGCAAGTTCAAATGACAAACATCAGCACCTATAAAACCCGGACTTGTTAAGCCAACTTGAGCATTCATGTTTGCACCGTCCATATATACTTGTCCACCATTTTCGTGAACAGCATTAACTATATCCAATATACCCTCTTCAAAAACGCCATGAGTTGATGGATAAGTAACCATCAAAGCTGAAAGTGTATCTTTATGCTCAACTGCTTTCTTTTTTAAATCTTCAACATCAATATTTCCATTTTCATCACATTTAACTATAACTATTTTCATTCCAGCCATTGCAGCACTTGCAGGATTTGTTCCATGTGCAGATGAAGGAATTAGACATACATTTCTATGCTCTTCTCCTCTGCTTGCATGATATTTTCTAATCACCAACAAACCAGCATATTCACCAGAAGCACCTGAATTTGGCTGAAAAGAAATTTTAGCAAAACCAGTAATTTCAGATAGTAGTTTATCCATATCGTTTATCAAATATAAATAACCGGCTGCTTGTTCTTCTGGAACAAATGGGTGAATATTTGCATATTCGGACCAGCTTAAATGAAGCATTTCTACAGCAGCATTTAATTTCATTGTACAAGAACCGAGAGGAATCATTGTTCTATTTAAAGCCAAATCTTTATTTTCTAAAGATTTTAAATACCTCATCATTGCTGTTTCTGAATGATATGTATTAAATACAGGATGTGTCAAATATGAACTTATTCTTTTGAATGAATCAGCAAATGTCTTAATGTTATTGCATCCCTCTTTTGTGCAAATAAATTCAGAACAAACTTGATTATTTGCTTTTGACAACACACATAAAATTGCATTTATATCATTTATTGTCGTTGTTTCGTCAAGGCTTATTCCAATTGATGTTTCATCAATGTATCTAAAATTAATTTCTGCCTCTAAGGCATATTTCCTGATGTTTTCGACACTAACTCCTTCTGGCAGTTCAACAAGAAGAGTATCAAAATAGTCAGTATTTTTTTGTTTATAACCCCTTTTTTGAATTTCTCTATCCAAAACTCCAGTTAACTTATTAATATGAGATGCAATTTCTTTCAATCCTTTAGGTCCATGATATGCAGCATACATACCTGCCATAATTGCTAAAAGTGCTTGTGCTGTACAAATATTTGAAGTTGCTCTTTCGCGTTTGATATGTTGTTCGCGAGTTTGAAGTGCCATACGCAATGCTGGCTTTCCATGAGCATCAACACTTACTCCGATTATTCTTCCCGGAACAAATCTCTTATATTCTTCTGTGCAAGCAAGATATGCAGCATGTGGTCCGCCAAAACCCATAGGAATACCAAATCTTTGAGTTGAGCCAACTGCAATATCCGCACCCCATTCAGCCGGTGGACTTAGAAGTGTCATAGCCATAATATCAACTATTGCAATAACTGAAGAAGCATTTGCCTTGGCAGTCTTAGCTATTGCCGAATAGTCGTAAATTTGACCATATTCGTCAGGATATTGAACAACGCAAGCAAATACAGAATCATTAAAATCAAATTCATTGCAAGTTTGAATTTTAACTTGAATACCAAGAGGTTCACATCTGCTTAAAATAACATCTTTAGTTTGAGGAAAAACATTTTGAGAAACAAGTACTGTATTTGCACCTCTTTTAACTAATTCCTTTGAACGAGCATTGTGTGCCATAGTGATAGCTTCGGCGGCGGCAGTTGCTTCATCTAATAAAGATGAATTGCTAATGGGCAAGCCTGTCAAATCTGATACCATAGTTTGAAATATCAATAATGCTTCTAAGCGTCCTTGCGAAATTTCAGCTTGATATGGAGTGTAAGAAGTGTACCAACCCGGATTTTCAAGGATATTCCTTTGAATTACCGGAGGAAGAATTGTATTATAGTATCCCATTCCAATATACGAACGAAATATCTTGTTTTTAGCTCCAATCATTTTGAGCAAATTAAAAACTTCTGCTTCGCTCAAGCCATTAGGCAAATTCAAATCCTTTTTAAACCTAATATGCTTAGGCACAGTTTTGTCAATCAATTCGTCAATAGAAGCAACACCAATAGTTTGTAACATTGATTTAATTTCTTCTTCGTTTGGTCCAATGTGTCTTTGTTTAAAGTTGTCAGTTAACATATTTTTAGATTTTTATTTATTAATACTTTTTTACAAAAATACATTTTTTTTACGAAAAACAAGTCAATTTCAAGTTTGCAACATCATCATATTTTTTAAAAAAGGCATAATTAAACATCGCAGGTGCATACATTATTAAAAAGTATATACAATCAAATATTTAACCTCTTGTGCACTTGAAAAATAAATGAAAATTTGTATCTTTAAAATATTGAAAACAACTTGAACACAAGTATTATTTACTACAAACTCAAAGTTTGAAGTGTTAGAAATAATAAATAAGTTATAGTTCATAGCAATAACTCCAAATTACTCAAATCCGATGAATAACCGAATGATTTTGTGAAATTGAGCAATTTTTTATTTATTGTACAAACACACAATAGGTTAAATTTAGCTTAATGCACAATGGGTAAATTTACTCACCATCTATCGCAACTTAAATATCATTTGAACAAGCAACAATTGAACATAAATTTGTAATTTCGTAGAAAATTTTTCTCAATGAAAAACTTAATATTATTATGTTTATCAATCCTATTGACAACTTTTATTGCAGTATCTCAAGACACACTTGTGCTTACTAACGGCAAAATAAAAACCAATATTGAATTTCTCGGTGTTGATAGCATTCATGTTCATTATAAAAATTTAAAAAAAAACAATAATCCGGCAACTACCATCACAAAAGAATTGGTTTACGCTGTTGTCAAGCAAGAAAGCATCCAAATTATAACTTATTTGCAAAATGAAGATGGTACTTATATTTTATACGATAATATGCTTGAATTTCTTGATGGTTTTATGACTTCAAAACGCAACTATCGTAACTATCCGATATTTGCAACGGGATTTGCTGTGGGTGCTTCTTCTGGCATATTTCTTCCGACTGCCATCACCCCTATTCCACCAATATTATTTCCCGGACTTGTCGGAGCATTTAAGCCAGATGTAACAAAAAACAAGC
>CAZKDV010000086.1:0-10806 GCA_964551645.1 uncultured Bacteroidales bacterium
TAAATCTATTAATTTTGTATCGAAAACCTGTAACGGTTATTTAGGACGATACATTCCAACAAAATATAGTCGGGCAAATGACATATCTCACAAAAAATTTTCTAATATTAAAAATGCAATTATTGTTAACGACTATAAAAGAACCAGTATCGTTATCGCAGATAAATTAAAAAGTTTCGGCATTAAAAGTACAATTTCGTCAGTAAATAGCAAATCAATCATACAAAACATAAAAGAAAAGCAATGTGATGTACTGTTTATCAATTATCAAATGTCTCCGCAAAATGGAATTGAAATAATACAAGAAATTAAAGCAACTGAAAACATATTAAACAATGTAAGCATTGTGCTACTGTTAGATGATCCGATAAACAAAGAACTAATTACTGAAGCCCAAGAAACAGGTATTCACAACAAACTAATGAAACCCGTTAAACTTGATGAATTATTCAAATTATTGAAAAACTTAGATGCTGAAAATACTATTATCGATAACAAAAAAGATAGTACAAGCATTACAAAAAATCAAAAAATTCAATTTCTAAACGATATATCTCCTGACATTTTAATAGCCGAAGATGTTGAAATTAATATGTTACTAATCGAAACACTCATCAAAAAATTAATTCCAAAAGCAAATATCATCAAAGCCGTCAACGGAGAAGAAGCAGTTAAAAAGTTTGTAAACAAAAAGCCAAATTTAGTCTTGATGGATATTCAAATGCCCGTAAAAAATGGCTATGAAGCAACAATAGAAATTAGAAAATTTGAACAAAACAAAAAACGAGTGCCAATCATTGCACTAACAGCAATTGCTTTTCATCATGAACTTCAAGAATGTCTTGACGCAGGCATGAACGGATTTTTGACTAAACCAATTAATATTCACTTGCTCGAAAAAGTATTAATTAATAATCTTTCTAACTTGGACAAAACAGTCAAAAATAGAACAAAAAACCATCAAACAGACTATATTGCTAACTTTGACCATTACGAATTACTAAATAATATCGGGAACAACAAAGATACATTAAATCAATTATTTGAGTTAAGCATAAAACAAATCAAAGAAGACATTACACAGCTAAAAACATCTATTAATAATAAAGACACACAAAATATTTATTATTACGCACACAAAATTAAAGGTGTGGCTTTGAATATGCACTTTAATAAATTAGCTAAATATGCACAAGGAATTGAGGAAAAAGCAAATTCACTTAAGGAGAGTGCTAATAGTGTATATAAAACCCTTATAGACGAAATTGCTTTTATCGAGGATATTTCAAAATACATTTAATAATTTATTAATTTTGCATAATTATTTCAATTATTATGCACTTGAAGATTTTTATTATTGAAGACGACCCTTGGTATGGTGAATTTTTGAAATATCATCTTTCGGCTAATGACTTGTATGATGTACATTTGTTTCAAACAGCTAAAGAATGTTTGAACAATTTATATATGAGTCCACATATTATATGTGTTGATTTTGGCTTGCCCGATATGAAAGGAGATTTATTGTTATCTAAAATAAAAAAAAGAAATAATAATATTCCTGTGATAATAATAAGCGGACAAGAAGATATATCTGTAGCTGTTGATTTGCTCAAAGCCGGAGCTTCTGACTATATCGTAAAAAATGATAATACTAAAGAATTACTTTGGAACTCTATTCTGAAAATTAGAGAAAACATTAGTCTAAAACAAGAAGTTGAAGAACTTAAGCAAGAAATTGGAAAAAAACATGTATTTGAAAACAGCATTCACGGACAAAGCCCTGCTATAAAAAAAACTTTTACTCTTATTGAAAAAGCAATCAGTAGCAATATTAATGTTTCTATTTTTGGAGAAACAGGAACAGGGAAAGAAGTTGTAGCAAAAGCAATTCATTTTAGCGGACAATTAAAAAACAAACCTTTTGTTGCAGTTAATATGGCTGCAATACCTAGCGAACTTATTGAAAGTGAACTATTTGGATACGAAAAAGGTGCTTTTACTGGTGCTGTCGGAATGAAAATTGGAAAATTTGAAGAAGCAAACGGAGGAACGCTATTTTTAGACGAAATTGCCGAACTTGATTTAAATTTACAAAGCAAAATCCTTAGAGCCTTACAAGAAAGAGAAATAGTTAGATTAGGTGGAAATAAGCATATTTTATTAGATTTTAGGCTAATTACTGCTACGCATAAGGATTTACAAAAAGAGGTAATAAATTCTAAATTTAGAGAAGATTTATTTTATAGAATTATTGGACTACCCATAAAGCTTCCGCCACTGCGAGAACGAGGTAGTGATATTCTTATACTTGCCAAACTTTTTGCCGACCAATTTGCAGAAAAAAATAAACAAGAAAAATTTACTTTTTCAAATGAAGCAAAAGAAATTTTACTCAATTATGATTTCCCCGGAAATGTTAGAGAATTAAAAGCAATTATTGATTTAGCTTGCGTTATGTCCGAATCAAACTATATAGAAAGAAAAGACATAACTTTTACTTCCATCAATAAAAACAAGGATAAAAATACCATTGACTACAATAGCTATAAATCACTAAAAGAGTTCAATGCCGATATAATTCAATACTATTTAAGAATATGCAATAATGATATTACAGAGGTTGCTCAACGCTTAAATATTGGAAAATCTACAATATACAATATGATTAAGAACGGCGAAGTAATTAAAGAATAATTTTTTACTAAAAAACATTGTGAACAATATGAAAGACAACCTAAAAGATAATGAAGAACTATATAATTTAGACCATATATTGACTCTTGGAAATGGAGATGTACAATTTGTGCAGAAAATGATATCTCTATTTATAGAACACACTCCAGCTTCAATAAAACAAATTCGTAATGCTTATAAAAACAAAGATTTTAACACTCTATCAAGAATAGCTCATAAAATTAAACCCAGCATAAACAGCTTAAAAATAAACAATATTTCTGAAGTACTTTTAAATTTAAGCAAAATAGAAAAAAGCGACTTTAGCGATGAAGAAGTTTTAAGCATGATAGATAATATAGAATTAACTGTTCGGGAAGTTGTTAAAGAACTAAAAAAAGAACAATTCTAAATTCCGTATTACACTTTATGGATAAGTATTCTAACAAATGGAAAGTCAAATACGAACACTAAACATAACTATTTAATAATCAATTAGTTAACTTAATGGCATATTTTTTGTTAAAAAAATCATTACATAATAAATTTTCAATGAACTTGTATAAAAATCTTAAAATCTATATTGTTGATGATGACATATTTTGCCTAAATATTTATGAGCAAAAAATAAAAAATTTTGGTTTTAAATATGTGAAAACATTTTCAAACGGCATTGAATGTATAGGCTCAATAGAAAATGACAAGCCGGATTTGGTTTTTTTAGATTACGATTTAGAAGATATGAAAGGCATAGATATTTTGAAAATATTAAAAAAAGAACTGCCAAATACTTATGTAATTATGCTTTCAGGGCAAGACAACATTTATGTTGCAATTGAAGCAGTAAAAAACGGAGCATTTGAATATATTGTCAAAAACGATCAAGACATGGAAAAAATAACAAATGTTTTAAATAAAATTTCTCGTGTAAAAAACACCTTGCAAAAATTAGAAAAATGGCTTGTACAAAATATAAATAATGATACTGTAATAAACTCCAATTGGATTAGATCAAATACATTCACGCTCATCTGAACAAATTAACAAATAAAAAAAGTGGTACAAACTTAATGTTTATACCACTTAACAACATTCAACTGCAAAATTATTAGTTGAAAAACAATATTGATTTTTTAATAATATTTATTGCTTCTTTCAATTGTTCTTCGGAAATAACAAGTGGTGGAGCAAATCTAATTATGTGTCTGTGAGTTGGTTTTGCCAACAATCCGTTTTCAGCCATTTTCAAACAAACATCCCATGCTTCTTTGCCATTTTTCGGCTTGATGATAACTGCGTTCAGCAATCCTTTTCCTCTCACAAGTTCAACCATATTAGTTTGCTTTTGCAATTCTTTCATTTCTTTGCGAAACATTTCGCCTAAATACTCGGCTCTTTCTGCAAGTTTTTCTTCTTTCACAACTTCAAGAGCAGCAATAGCAACTCGAGCAGCAATTGGGTTTCCGCCAAATGTAGAACCATGTTGTCCCGGTTTAATTGTCAACATTATTTCATCATCAGCTAAAACGGCAGATACAGGATATACTCCACCCGAAAGTGCTTTGCCCAAAATTACTATATCGGGTCTAATGCCAAGATGGTCGCAAGCAAGCAATTTGCCTGTACGAGCAATACCCGTTTGAACTTCGTCAGCAATAAACAACACATTCTTAGCTTTGCAAAGTTCGTAGGCTTTTTTCAAAAAGTCATCTTCTGGAACAAACACTCCTGCTTCGCCCTGAATAGGCTCAACTAAAAAGCCTGCTACATTTTCATCTTGCAAAGCTTTTTCCAAAGCATTAATATCATTGTACGGAATGCTGATAAATCCGGGAGTATAAGGACCAAAACCACCTTTTGAATCCGGATCACTCGACATTGAAATAATTGAAATTGTTCTTCCGTGAAAATTTCCTTCACAAACCACAAGTTTTGCTTGTCCATCTGCTATTCCTTTAACATCATAAGCCCATCTGCGACAAAGTTTAATAGCCGTTTCGACTGCTTCGGCACCGGTATTCATGGGCAAAACTTTTTGATAGCCAAAATACTCTGACATATATTTTTCATATACGCCCAAAGCATCACTATAAAATGCTCTTGATATTAAAGTTAAAGTTTTTGCTTGTTCAACCAAAGCTCCTACAATTTTGGGATGACAGTGTCCTTGATTAACCGCTGAATATGCCGACAAAAAGTCAAAATATTTTTTCCCTTCTACATCCCACACAAAAACACCTTCTCCCCTTGCTACAACAACCGGTAACGGTAGATAATTGTGTGCTCCATATTTGTCTTCAAGTTCAATTGCAATTTGTGATGTTAATGGTTCCATATTATTCCTCCTATTACATTAATTATTTTTTTACTACTTGCAAAAATAAGCATTTTATACATTACTTTTTATCATCTGAATTTTGTACAAAACATTATCGCAAAACCACAATTCTTTTAACAGCTTCTGAAGTAGCACTTTGTACCGAAATCAAATAAACACCTTCATTTAAGTGCGATAAATCTAAGGTAAAGATATTTAAACCTCGCTTAGCTTCAACATTATCTTGTCTAAATACGATATTTCCTTCAATACTTGAAACAATAATGTTACATTTAGAGTTTTGCTCCAACACAAGCAACAATTCAGCAGACGAACTTACCGGATTAGGTCGAACTAATACTATTTCAAAGCTATCATCATTAACAAAGCAGTAAATATTATTTTGTGGGTTAAAATCTTCAATATCCTCATCAGAATACACATTCACACACAATATTTTGCAATCTTCTAAATGCCTCTTATGTATTAGCGAATTAAAAACATAAACATATTCTTCGCCTGATTGCATTGCACCTTCCCAAATTTCGCTTATTCGTGTTTGATTGTCGATTTGAAAATGCAGTTGAAGTTTTTTCACTATTCTGTTTCCCAAGTTTTGAATTAGGGCATGAACACTAAAAAAATTATCGTCTATTTTGCTAATTTCAACATTTTTTACATAAATATCGTAAGAAGACGGAACGACATAAATAGTTCCGAAAGCCGAATCGGAGCATAAAAACTGATTGGCAACAGTTAGCGAAATATTAAAAATATCACTTTCGGTATAAATATGAGTTGGATTGGGAAGTGTAGAAATATTTCCATCGCCAAAATCCCACAAATAAGAATAAGCATCTGTGCTTTTATTTGCAAATTCAACTTGTAGAGGCGGATTGCCATATTCGGGATAAAAAGAAAAAGATGCACTTGGATTTGAATGTATTGGCACATTTTTCTGAATACTGCTCACACAGCCATTAAGAGTTTGAACATCTAATTTTACCTGATAAGTGCCAGTATCTGAAAACACATATACAGGGTTTGGACTTGCAGAGGTATGCAAATTATCGAAAGTCCATAAATAATTACTTATAGTATCATTATCTAAAACAGTATTGTCAGAAAATTGCACCTCTTGAAAAACACAATTATTGGAATAATGAAAGTCGCTTAGAGCTTGGGCATGAATTTGAACCTCTTTTGTTAGAGTATCTGCACAGCCATTAATTGAGCGATTGAACAAAGAAACATTGTAAATACCCGCATTAGCATATTGATGTGTCGGATTTGGCAAGTTTGAAGTGTTTCCGTCACCAAAAAGCCACTGTCTTTCAATAATAACTTCATGCGAAGGAACTTGCGTCAAGTCGGTAAATGTAGTTGTCTGTCCTGCACAAACATTAGAATAGGAAAATGTAATTGGGGGATTATTTCTTATTTCCACCGCTTTTTTTACGCTATCCGTACAAGTTCCTAAAAGTGTAACCGATAAAAAAACTTTGTAAGTGCCAGCAGTATCAAATTGAAATTGAGGCTGAGTTAAATTTGATGTATATAATAATTCATCTTGCTGACTAAAAACTTTCCATTGATACTGCATGCTTCCGGGATAATCGGAACTCGACTGATTTTGAAACTGTATGTTTTGTTTTGAGCAACCCATATATGGTAAAAAATTTGGTTTGGGATTAGGGATTACAAATGCTTGTTGCTCTTTGCTTGCAATACAGCCATTGGCAGTTTCAAGAATAAGCAAAACATCTTGTTGGCTATGGGTCGAAAATTGATATGAGGCAGTGCTACCAAACAAAGTATCTGTTTGATTGAAAACCCATGTTCGCGAAATAATAGAATCTGGATTTACGGGAGTGGAAATATCAAAAAACGAAGTAAAATGTCCAAAACAAGCAGTATCAGCAAGAAATGCAACTTTTGGACGACTGCCTTTGATTGAAACAATTATGCTGTCTTTTGCAACACAATTTCTATGATTGCTAACAGTAAGCGAATATTCACCTGCTTGCTTAACTATCATTGATGATAAATTAGTTCCGTCTGACCATTGATAAGCAATTGCCTCATCTACTCCACTCAACAGCATTAACTCATCTCCGGCACACAAAGCAGTATCAGCACCAAGTGATGCCACAATAGGAAATGAATCAACATCAACTTTGAAGTTAAACACCGAAGGACACAAAGCCGTATCTGTTATTTCTATCCAGTAATTGCCTGCTTCGGTGAAAAAATTCTTGCTTTGAGTTGTGCCATCACTCCATACAAAACTATATGCCTGTCCGGGCAAAGGGTCATAAAAAGCAGTATCTCCGTAACAAATTACAGTATCAGCCAAATATATGGGCGGAAATTCAACATAGACAGTGTCCCTGCTATGCCTACCCAATCCAATAGCCTCAACCCAATATGTTCCCGTTTGATTAACTTGTATAGACGAGCTTGTATCTCCCGTTGACCACAGAATATTTGAATAAGCATTACCTATATCAAGCGTAATCGGACAAAAACCATAATCAACATAAATATCATCACCAAGAGAAATGGGCGGAGCGTATTTGTTGAGCAGATATTGCTCAACTTCTTCTCTTTCAGTTGTGCTTAAAAGTCTATTGTACATGATTAACTCAGCAATATCTCCTTTTAGCCAATATTTAAAATCCAACACCCCTCCTATTGACAAACCATCAACAGGATTTGTTCCAGCATTAACTACTCCTTTCAACAAGCCATTTTCGTATATTTTTGTGGCAACACCATTAAATTCGGTAGTATTTATCATAAATGAAAATGGTGCCAGCTTAGAATAAACATTATTAATATATATCCCTCCATTAACGACTATTCTGTTTAAATTGCTCCAAAATGTTGCATTCGCTTTTCCTGTATTTAGGCCCGTATATGGTATTTGCACACCACCTGTCAAACCATTAATGCTCCACACAACAAAATATGTATTGGGTTGCACCATATCCACACCAAAGGAGGTAATTAAATAATTATTTAAACCATTAAATCTAACAACTGGCAAATTATTATAAGCATTAACAACTTGCGTAGGTCTATCATTTTGATTGGTTTGAACTGCATGAAAATAGTTTTGACTTTTATCATACCATATAGCCACTTTATCATTTTCAAGTGTAACTGAATCTGCTTTCAACCACAATATCAACTCTTTATCTGGAATTTGCGAAAATAGTTGAGAAATAAATATAAAAACAGCAAAAAAAGTAAAAGTAAATTTCATTAATAAAAAAAAATATGTTTACAAAATTAGTAATTTCATGCTATCAAAACATCAATCTAATTTTCATTTTATCTTTAATGAAGTAGTACATAAGTAGAACAGAAAACATATATGTTAGGCTTGTAGAAATAGCTGCACCAATCAAACCAAAAGACAATACTAATATAATAGTTGTAATTATATTAAAACCAAGAATTAACAAAACACTTTTTAATGATGTTGTTAAAAAATTTGCCATAGCAAGAAAAGCTCCTGCAAAATAATAAATTGCAGGCAGTATAATACCTGCCAATAGTATATAAAAGACAACTATGCTTTCGCCAAAATTTGTATTCTTCATAAATATCTTTAATAAAAAAGGATATGCAATACCTACAAGAGACACAGAAGGCAAAACAATAATCAACATAACTTTTACAATTTGTTTAACATATTTCTCAAGTTTTTCTTTTTGATTGGAAGCCCATAAATTTGAAACAATTGGATTAATATTAACCTGAACTGTACCCGTAAACATAAGCAACCCTTTGACAATTGTTGATGCAAAACTATAAATTCCGACATCATAATTATTCATAAAAAATCCCAAAAGTAAAATATCTGTTTTTTTATTTGTTTCTGATGTTATACTTATCAAAAGGGTTTTTAAACCAAAGTGCAAATGCTTTTTCATCCATATTATACTTCTTTTTGATGTAATATTAAATAAATGTCTGGTGTAAAAAAGCATCCAAATTGCAATAATACATTCAGATATAGGGATACACAAGACTGTATAATATACTGGAAAGTCTAAGAGCACACAAGCCACAACAAACACAAGCATCATTATCCATCTGGCAGATTGATTGAGAGCATAAATTTTCATTTTTCTCAAACCATTCAATAAAGCCATGAGCAATTTGTTCAAAGTAAAAAAAGGCAAACCTATGACAATAAGTTTAGTTGCAAAAGTAACATCAGCATTGAAAAAAATTGATGGATTGACAAGGCATAATAAAATAATAGCAATAGTTAAAATAAGCGAAAAAGGAACAGCCACCAATATTGCTGATGTTGTAATTTTGTTTATCTCATCTTTTTGTTCTACAAACTCTGATACATACTTCAATACAGAAGACTGCATGCCAAGCACAGCAACAATTGATAACAATGTAAATACTGCAAATGACTGGTTAAATATACCTACACCATCTGCACCATATTTATTGCCTAATACAATATTGATAATAATTCCCGTAAAAGCTAATAAAATTGTGCTTAAATAATTGTAAAAAGTGTCTTGAGAGAATTTGTTGTTGATAAAAAGTTTTTTTGCTTTCTGAAATAACTCTTTGATACTATTCATAGCAGTATTTTTCAATTTAATTTTTTATTTCTTTCCACATCTTAGTAAACAATTGTTATTTCACTAAAAAACTGCCAAAAGAATCGCAAAGATACACTAAGTTTTTTTATCTCTATTCTCTGCTAAACTTCGCTAAATAGTCCATAATAGTTGCTAAAACTAAAATTGCTCAGTTTTTCTATAAAACTCATTTATTAAATCAGTTATTAATTTTATTTGCTCTTCTTGCAACTCATAATACATTGGTAACCTCAACAAACAATCTGTATATCTATCTGCATTTGAAAGTTCTCTGCCATCATGTTTATTTTTATAATATTCAGATTTGTGTAAAGACAAATAATGAAACACACTCATTATATTATAGTTTTTCAAATGTTTAATAAGATTTTGTCGATCTTCTAATGTTTTGCATACTATATAAAACATGTGTGCATTGTTTGTAGCATAATCGGGTATAAACGGCAATTGCAAAAATTCTTTTGTATGAAGTTCTTTTAATTCAGCATAATATTGATTATAGATTTCTTTTCTTCTTTTTTGAATTTGATCAATATTTTCTAATTGTGCCCACAAAAATGCAGCAATTATTTCGGAAGGCAAAAATGACGAACCTATATCAACCCAGCCGTATTTATTAACTTCTCCTCTAAAAAACTCTGCTCGATTTGTTCCTTTTTCCCAAATAATTTCAGCACGACTAAAAAACTTCTCATCATTAATTGCCAACATTCCACCCTCTCCACTCTGTATGTTTTTTGTTTCGTGAAACGAAAAAGTGCCAAAATGCCCAATAGAACCAAGAGCCTTTTTGGTGCCATTACTAAAAGTAAAATAACTGTCTATTGCTTGTGCTGCATCTTCAATCACAAAAAGTTTGTGTTTTTCTGCAATATTCATTATTTTTTCCATATTGCATGCAACACCTGCATAATGCACCACAACAATAGCCTTTGTTTTTGAGTTTATCAAGTTTTCGATTTTATCCTCATCAATGCCCGGATGCTCAGTTCTGCTATCAGCAAAAACTATTTTGGCTCCTTGACGCACAAATGCCAAAGCCGACGAGACAAAGGTGTATGATGGCACAATCACCTCATCGCCTGCTTGAATATTGCACAATATTGCTGACATTTCTAATGCGTCTGTGCAACTTGTTGTTAATAAACATTTCTGAAAATTATATCTACTTTCAAA
>CAZKDV010000087.1:0-10726 GCA_964551645.1 uncultured Bacteroidales bacterium
GAAGTAGCTCATTTGGTAGAGCGAAAGCCTTCCAAGCTTTAGGTGGCGGGTTCGAATCCCGTCTTCCGCTCCAAAGCCGTTGTAGCTCAGGGGTAGAGCACTTCCTTGGTAAGGAAGGGGTCACGAGTTCAATTCTCGTCAATGGCTCTGACCTTATTATTATTTATGTAATAACCTTAATTTTAAAAATATGGCAAAAGAAAAATTTGAACGTAACAAGGAACATGTCAATATTGGAACCATCGGGCATGTTGACCATGGTAAAACCACATTAACAGCTGCAATTTCAGCTACTCTATCATCTAAGGGATTAGCTAGTGCACGCTCGTTTGACTCAATTGATAATGCTCCTGAAGAAAAAGAAAGAGGTATTACTATTAATACTTCTCATGTTGAGTATCAAACAGAAAAAAGACACTATGCTCATGTTGACTGTCCTGGTCACGCTGACTATGTTAAGAATATGGTTACTGGTGCTGCTCAAATGGACGGTGCAATCCTTGTAGTTGCTTCAACTGATGGTCCAATGCCTCAAACTAGAGAACATATTCTTTTAGCTCGCCAAGTTGGTGTTCCAAAGTTGGTTGTTTTTATGAATAAAGTTGACTTAGTTGATGACCCAGAACTTCTTGAGCTTGTTGAAATGGACATTAGAGATTTATTGTCTTTCTACGGCTTTGATGGTGATAATACTCCAATTATTCAAGGTTCTGCATTAGGAGGATTGAATAATGAGCCTCAATGGGTAGAGAAAATTATGGAATTGATGGATGCTGTTGATACATATATTCCTACTCCAACTAGGGATACTGATAAAGAATTCTTAATGCCAATTGAAGATGTATTTTCAATTACAGGCCGTGGTACTGTTGCTACTGGTAGAATTGAAACAGGTGTTATTAATAGTGGAGATCCAGTTGATATCATTGGTTTAGGTGCTGAAAAATTGAAATCTGTTGTTACAGGTGTTGAAATGTTTAGAAAAATATTAGATCGCGGTGAAGCTGGTGATAATGTTGGTCTTCTTCTTAGAGGTATTGACAAGGATGAAATTCGCAGAGGTATGGTTATAGCCAAACAAGGTTCAGTTAAACCTCATAAATCGTTCAAAGCAGAAGTTTATATTTTGAAAAAAGAAGAAGGTGGACGTCACACTCCATTCCAAAATAGATATCGTCCACAATTCTATTTCCGTACAACTGATGTTACTGGTGAAGTAGTTCTTCCTGATGGCGTAGAAATGATTATGCCTGGTGATAATGTAACTATTAATGTTAATTTGATTTCTGAAATTGCATTAAACAAAGGTTTGCGTTTCGCAATTCGTGAAGGTGGTAGAACTATTGGTGCAGGACAAGTTACTGAATTGTTAGACTAAACTACACATAATAATTAGAATAAATATAGGGTTTAATACTTTTATTTATTCTAATTGCGGGTGTAGCTCAACTGGTAGAGTAGTGGTCTCCAAAACCATTGGCTGAGGGTTCGAGTCCTTCCGCCCGCGCTAATTGTATTATTTAGATACGCAAAATGAAAAAAATACGAAATTACATTAAGGAAGTTGTTGATGAATTGAAGAATAAAGTATCATGGCCAACATGGGCTGAACTTCAAAGTAGTTCACTAGTTGTTTCAGTTGCATCTTTAATCATTGCACTTGTAGTTTTATTAATGGATATAAGTTTTGAAAATATTTTAAAACTTTGGTATGGACTATAATGTCATACAATTTATCTGAGAATATATGATTGATAGTAGTAAAAATTGGTATGTAATTCGTGCCGTAAGTGGTAGCGAAAAAAAGGTTAAGCAATACATAGAGAATGAAGTTGCAAGACTTCATCTTGAAGATTATGTATCTCAGATATTAGTTCCTACTGAAAAAATATATCAGATAAGAAAAGGGAAAAAAATTAGTAAAGAGAAAAATTATTTTCCCGGATATGTTATTATAGAAGCAATTTTAACTGGAGAAATAGTACATACAATTAAGTCTTTACCTGGAGTTTTAGGATTTTTAGGAACCAGAGGAGGAGATCCTACACCTATACGAGCTACTGAAATTAGAAAGATTTTAGGTAAAATGGATGAATTGTTAGATAAAGATGAGGAAATTAATGAGCCATTTATCGTAGGTGAAACAGTAAAGGTAATAGAAGGTCCTTTCAATAGTTTTTCTGGCGTTATAGAGGAAGTGAATGAAGAAAGAAAGAAATTGAAGGTAATGGTTAAGATATTTGGAAGAAAAACACCTCTTGAATTAGGATTTTTACAAGTTGAAAAAGAATAAAAAATTAAATTAAAGAATTTAAAATAAAAGAAAACAATGGCAAAGCAAATTAGTGCAATAATAAAATTGCAGATAAAAGGTGGAGCTGCAAATCCATCACCACCAGTAGGCCCCGCTTTAGGTGCAAAAGGTGTGAATATTATGGAGTTTTGCAAACAGTTTAATGCTAGAACACAAGACAAAGCAGGTAAAATTATACCTGTCATTATTTCTGTGTATGCTGATAAATCTTTTGATTTTGTTACCAAGACACCTCCAGTACCTGTGCAACTAATGGAAATGGCAAAAATGTCAAAAGGTTCAGCAGAACCAAATAGAAACAAAATTGGCTCTGTTTCTTGGGAACAAATTCAAACTATTGCTTCTGATAAAATGGAAGACTTAAATTGTTTCACTATTGAATCAGCTATGAGAATGGTTGCAGGAACAGCAAGAAGTATGGGTGTGAAGATTACTGGCGCTGCACCATTTTAAGTAAATATGTAAATAAAAAAGAATAATAATTGTAAGAAAATTAACAAATGGCACAAACACAAAAGAAACGCAAGTTAGCTTTAACTAAGTTTGATAAAGAAGCAAGTTATAATTTAACACAAGCAATTCAAGTCGTCAAAGATATAACATATACAAAATTTGACGCTTCTGTAGATATAGATGTTCGTTTAGGTGTTGACCCACGCAAAGCTAATCAAATGGTCCGCGGTTCTGTGACGCTTCCACATGGAACAGGCAAAGTGGTACGAGTTCTTGTACTATGTACGCCAGACAAAGAAGATGAAGCTAAATCTGCTGGAGCAGATTATGTAGGTCTTGATGAGTATATTGATAAGATTAAGAAAGGTTGGACAGATGTTGATGTAATCGTTACTACACCTAATGTTATGCCTAAAGTAGGTGCTTTAGGTAAAATCCTCGGTCCTCGCGGATTGATGCCTAATCCTAAAACTGGCACAGTGACTATGGAAGTTGGAAAAGCAGTAAAAGATGTCAAAGCAGGTAAAATTGATTTCAAAGTTGATAAGTATGGTATAATCCATACTTCAATTGGGAAAGCTAGTTTTAATGTACAACAATTAGAAGATAATGCTAAAGAGGTATTATCAACTATTGTTAAATTGAAACCTTCTGCTGCAAAAGGGACTTATATAAAAAGCATATTTATGTCAAGTACTATGAGTCCTGGTGTGAGAATTGATTCTAAGTCAGTAACGAACTAATTTATTATTATTAATCTAACATTCTCTTTTTATATGAAGAAAGAAGATAAGAACCAGTTTATTGAAACATTAATTCAGAAGTTGAATGAAAGTAATACACTATATTTCGCTGATGTTTCATCAATGAATGCAGAAATTACCTCTCAGCTAAGAAGGTTATGTTTCAGGAGAAATATTCAATTGCAAGTTGTTAAAAATACTTTGCTTAAAAAAGCAATGGAACAATCTAATAAAGATTTTTCTCCGCTTTATGATATTCTTAAAGAGAATACATCAATAATGTTTTCCAAAAGTGCTAATGAGCCAGCAAAACTCATAAAAGAGTTTCGTAAGAAAAGTGATAAACCTATTTTAAAGGGGGCTTATGTGATGGAAATGCACTTTATTGGAGATGACCAACTCGACACTTTGGTTGCAATTAAATCTCGTGAAGAATTAATTGCTGATATTGTTGCATTATTACAATCACCTATGCGTAATATCCTTTCAGGCTTACAATCAGGTGGAAGTAAATTAGCAGGAGTATTAAAAACACTTTCAGAAAAGGAATCATAAAAATAAAAATAATTGTTAACCACGTAAATTTAATAAAAATGACAGATTTAAAAGCTTTCGCAGAACAATTGGTTAATTTAACCGTAAAAGAAGTTAACGAACTTGCTCAAATACTTAAAGATGAGTATGGTATTGAACCAGCAGCAGCTCCTGCAATAGCAGTTGCAGCAGCAGGCGGAGATGCCCCTGTAGTAGAAGAAAAAACACAATTTGATGTAATTTTGAAATCTGCTGGTGCTCAAAAACTTGCAGTAGTAAAATTAGTTAAAGAATTAACAAGTTTAGGACTAAAAGAAGCAAAAGAATTAGTTGACAATGCACCTAATGCTATCAAAGAAGGCATTTCTAAAGATGAAGCCGAGGCATTAAAAAAATCACTTGAGGAAGCAGGTGCTGAAGTTGAGCTTAAATAAAAAAAATGCTTAATTTATTGAATAACTTCTGCTTCTTTTGGAGTAGAAGTTATTCTTGTTATTTGAAATCAGATTACTAATTTAAAATATAAATACTTTGGCTGCACAAAAAAATCGAATACAATTTGCAAGTACTCAACAGCCGGAATATCCTGATTTTTTAGAAATTCAATTGAAATCATTTCAAGATTTCTTTCAATTAGAAACTACTCCGGAAAATCGTAAAAATGAAGGACTTTTTAAGGTTTTTGCTGAAAACTTTCCTATTTCAGATGCTCGGAACCAATTTGTATTAGAGTTTATTGACTATTTTGTCGATCCTCCGAGATACTCAATTGAAGAATGTCTTGAAAGAGGATTGACTTATTCAGTCCCTTTTAAAGCAAAATTAAAATTATATTGTACTGATAAAGAGCATGAAGATTTTAAAACTATAATACAAGATGTGTATTTGGGGCAAATACCATACATGACACCTAAAGGAACATTTGTGATTAATGGTGCTGAAAGGGTTATCGTTTCACAACTTCATCGCTCACCGGGAGTATTCTTTGGACACAGCAGACATCAAAATGGGACAATCTTATATTCGGCAAGAATTATTCCTTTTAAAGGCTCATGGATGGAGTTTACTACTGATATTAATAATGTCATGTATGCTTACATTGATAGAAAAAAGAAAGTTCCTGTTACAACTTTACTTAGGGCTATTGGATATGAAACAGATAAAGATATTTTAGATGTTTTTGATTTGTCAGACGAGTATAAAGTTACAAAAACTGGTTTGAAAAAATTGATTGGGAGAACGCTTGCTGCCCGTATTGTTAAAGCTTGGGTTGAAGATTTTGTTGACGAAGATACAGGAGAGTTAGTTTCAATTAATCGTACTGAAATAGTACTTGAGCGTGAAATAGTGCTTGATAAAGATAATATTGAATTGATTATTGATTCAGGTGTTGAGACTATTCTATTACATAAGGAAGGAGTTGATATATCAGATTTTGCAATTATCTTCAATACTTTATTAAAAGACCCTGCAAATACAGAAAAAGAAGCAATAGAATATATTTATCAGCAACTGAGAAATGCCGAGCCACCTGACGAAGAAACAGCTAAAGGTATTATAGATAAATTGTTTTTTTCTGATAAGCGATACGACTTAGGCGAAGTGGGTCGTTACAGAATTAATAAAAAGTTAAATCGAAAAGATTATAGTACAACTGATAAAGTACTAACGAGACAAGATATTATTGAAATTATCAGATATTTGATAGAATTGATAAATAGCAAAACAGATGTTGATGATATTGATCACTTAAGCAATAGACGCGTTCGTACTGTAGGAGAACAACTTTCAATGCAATTTGGAGTGGGTTTAGCAAGAATGGCTCGTACAATTAGAGAAAGAATGAATGTGAGAGACAATGAAGTATTTGAACCAATGGATTTGATAAATGCTAAAACTTTATCAGCAGTTATTAATTCTTTCTTTGGTACAAATCAGCTATCTCAATTTATGGATCAAACAAATCCACTAGCAGAAATCACTCATAAAAGAAGAATATCTGCTTTAGGACCTGGCGGTCTATCAAGAGAAAGAGCTGGATTTGAAGTTCGTGACGTTCATTATACTCACTATGGTCGTTTATGTACAATTGAAACACCAGAAGGACCAAATATTGGTCTTATTTCGTCATTATGCGTGTATGCAAAAATTAATCATCTTGGATTTATTGAAACTCCATATTATCCTGTAAAAAATGGGATAGTGCAATTAAACGCAACACCAGAATATCTGACTGCAGAAGAGGAAGAAGAAAAAACTATTGCGCAAGCAACTGAACCAAAAGACAAAAAAGGTAATTTTATAAATGATAAAGTTAAAGTAAGACAAGAAGTGGATTATCCTTTTGTTTCTGCTGATGAAATTCATTATATGGATATCGCTTCAAATCAAATTGCTTCTGTTGCAGCTTCTTTGATTCCTTTTCTTGAACATGATGATGCTAATAGAGCCTTGATGGGTTCAAACATGATGAGACAAGCTGTTCCGCTTATGAAACCTGAAACTCCAATAGTAGGAACAGGACTTGAATCTGTTGTTGCTCAACATAGTCGTGTATTGATTAATGCAGAATCTGATGGTATAGTTGAATATGTTGATGCTACAAAAATCATTATTAGACATGATAGAACAGAAGAAGAAAAGCTTGTAAGTTTTGATAATGATATAAAAACTTACAATTTAACGAAGTTTCAAAGAACAAATCAAAATACATGCGTTAATCTAAAACCTATAGTACAAAAAGGCGAAAAAATTACAAGAGGACAAGTACTTTGTCAAGGTTATGCAACTCAAGATGGAGAGCTTGCATTAGGTCGAAATTTACTTGTTGCTTTTATGCCTTGGAAAGGATACAATTTTGAAGATGCAATTGTTATTTCTGAAAAAGTAGTTAGAGAAGATTTATTTTCATCTATACACATTGAAGAGTTTACACTTGAGGTTCGTGATACAAAGATTGGTATGGAAGAGCTAACTAAGGATATTCCAAATGTTAGCAATGAAGCCATTAAAGATCTTGATGATAAGGGAATGGTTCGTATTGGTGCAAAAGTAAACGAAGGAGATATTTTAATAGGTAAAATTACACCTAAAGGAGAAAGTGATCCAACACCTGAAGAAAAACTTTTAAGAGCAATCTTTGGAGACAAAGCAGGAGATGTTAAAGATGCTTCATTAAAAGCACCTCCGGCATTGAATGGTGTTGTAATAGATAAGAAATTGTTTTCTAGAGTAGTAAAAGATAAGAAACTTAAAAGTAAAGAAAAAGTTATTATTGAACAATTAGAAGCTGTATTTAGAAAGGAATGTACAGCTCTAAAATCTGAATTAGTAAAAAAACTCTTGAAAATTATTGATGGAAGAAGCTCAAGAGGTGTGTATAACTCAATTAAACAAGAGGTAGTCCCTAAGGGTGCAAAATTTAATAAAAAGATATTAGAATCATTAGATTATACGCAAATTAACCCTACAAAATGGACTTCTGACAAATCGAAGAATGATCTTATTCAAAGAATTTTACATAATTATGACATCAAGTATAAAGAATACTTGGGTACTTTTACAAGAGGGAAATTTATTGCACAAGTAGGTGACGAACTACCTTCAGGAATTATTCAGTTAGCTAAAGTTCTTGTTGCTAAAAAAAGAAAATTGAAAGTTGGAGATAAAATGGCAGGACGACATGGAAATAAAGGGATTGTTGCAAAGATTGTACGCGCCGAAGATATGCCATTTTTAGAAGATGGAACTCCAATTGATATAGTATTGAATCCACTAGGTGTACCTTCTCGTATGAACCTTGGACAAATATATGAAACCATCCTAGGTTGGGCAGGTAAAAAACTAGGACTAAAATTTGCTACTCCAATTTTTGACGGTGCAAGTCCAGATGAGATTAATGAATATCTTGTAAAAGCTGGATTACCTGAAAATGGAGAAGTTGAAATTTATGACGGGTGTACAGGGAATAAATTTGAACAAAAAGTTACGGTAGGATATGTTTATATGCTTAAACTTCATCACTTAGTTGACGATAAAATGCATGCCCGTGCAATTGGTCCGTATTCTCTTATTACTCAGCAACCTCTCGGTGGTAAAGCTCAGTTTGGAGGCCAGCGTTTTGGGGAGATGGAAGTTTGGGCACTTGAAGCATTTGGAGCTGCAAATATACTTCAAGAGATATTAACACTGAAATCTGATGATGTATCTGGGCGTACTAAGGCATACGAAGCTATAGTTAAAGGTGATAATTTGCCAATACCGGGTATTCCAGAATCATTCAATGTGTTGTTACATGAACTAAGAGGACTAGGCTTAGATATTTCATTTGATTAATTATTTTTTAATAAAATTTAACATTATTTATGGCATTTCGTAAGGAAGTACAAAATCAAAGTAGTTTTTCAACAATTACAATTGGTTTAGTTTCACCAGAAAAAGTTTTAGCAATGTCTAAAGGTGAAGTAACCAAACCAGAGACTATTAATTATAGATCATATAAACCTGAACCTAACGGATTGTTTTGCGAGAGAATATTTGGTCCTACAAAGGATTGGGAATGTTATTGTGGAAAATATAAAAGAATTAGATATAGAGGAATTATTTGTGATCGCTGTGGAGTTGAAGTTACTGAAAAGAAAGTTAGACGAGAAAGAATAGGGCATATATTACTTACAGTTCCAGTTGCACATATTTGGTTTTTCAAATCACTTCCCAATAAGATTGGTAGCCTTTTAGGATTGCAAACTAAAAAGCTCGAACAGATAATATACTATGAAAGTTATGTTATCATTAATCCGGGAATTTTAGCAGAAGAAGGAAAATCTTATATGGATTTTATAACTGAGGAAGAATATATTGATATAATAGAAAAACTTCCCAAGGAAAATTCTCTATTAGATGATTCTCATCCAGATAAGTTTATTGCTAAAATGGGGGCAGATGCTATTCATGATTTATTGATGAGGCTAGATTTAGATGATTTATCATTTTCACTGCGACATAAAGCAAGTACTGAAACATCTCAACAAAGAAAAGCTGATATTTTAAAGAGATTACACATTATTGAATCATTTAGAGATTCAAAAACTCGTATTGATAATCGTCCTGAGTGGATGGTTGTTAAAATTGTTCCAGTTGTTCCACCAGAGTTGCGTCCATTAGTTCCACTAGATGGAGGTCGTTTTGCATCATCAGATCTCAATGATTTGTATAGAAGAGTTATTATTCGTAATAATAGATTGAAAAGGTTAATTGAAGTTAGTGCTCCTGAGGTAATTCTGAGAAATGAAAAACGAATGTTGCAAGAGGCTGTTGACTCTTTATTTGATAATTCAAGAAAGGCAAATTCAGTAAAGACTGATTCTAATAGACCATTGAAATCATTGTCTGATAGCTTGAAAGGAAAACAAGGCAGGTTTAGACAAAATCTTTTAGGAAAACGAGTTGATTATTCTGGTCGTTCGGTTATTGTAGTTGGTCCAGAGTTGAAACTCAACGAATGTGGTTTGCCTAAAGAGATGGCATCTGAATTATTTAAACCATTTATTATAAGAAAACTTCTTGAAAGAGGTATAGTACAATCAACTAAGACAGCAAAAAGAATTGTTGATAGAAAAGACCCTATTGTTTGGGAAATTTTAGAAAATGTATTAAAAGGACATCCTGTATTATTAAATCGTGCTCCTACACTTCACCGCTTGGGTATTCAGGCTTTTCAGCCAAAGCTTATAGAAGGTAAGGCTATACAGATTCATCCATTAGTATGTACAGCATTTAATGCTGACTTTGATGGTGACCAAATGGCAGTACATGTCCCACTTGGGAATGCCGCAATATTAGAAGCACAAATGTTGATGCTCGCATCTCATAATATTTTAAATCCAGCAAACGGAGCTCCTATTACTGTTCCTTCCCAAGATATGGTTTTAGGTTTATATTATATGACTAAAGAGCGAGTAAGTACAGAAAATCATAAAGTTAAAGGAGAAGGAAAATTATTTTATTCATCTGAAGAAGTATTAATTGCATATAATGAAAAGAAAATTGATTTGCATGCAAAAGTTAAATTACGATATGAAAATAAAATAATTGACACTACTGTTGGTCGTGTGTTATTTAATCAGATAGTACCAAAATCATATGGATATCTTAATATGTTGCTAACTAAGCGTGCTTTGAGAGATATTATTGGAGAAATATTGAAAGAAACTGATTTGCCAACAACAGCAAAATTTTTAGATGATTTAAAAGACTTAGGATTTAAAATGGCATACGAATGTGGTATGTCTGTTAAACTAGGGGATATTATCATTCCACCTGAAAAGGCTGAATATATTGCAGATGCTAATGAAGAGATAAATGAGATTTGGGATATTTATAATGCTGGTGAAATCACTAGAAATGAGAGATATAATAAAATAACAGACCTTTGGGGACATGTTAATAACAAACTGACAGTTGCAATTATCAAAAAATTGACTAATGACCAAGATGGGTTTAATCCAATATATATGATGCTTGATTCTGGAGCGAGAGGTAGTCAAGAACAAATTCGTCAGTTAAGTGGGATGAGGGGATTGATGCAAAAACCACAAAAATCTACTGCTACAGGTAGTGAGGTTATTGAAAACCCAATTATATCAAACTTTAGAGAAGGCTTATCGGTATTAGAGTATTTTAT
>CAZKDV010000088.1:0-10306 GCA_964551645.1 uncultured Bacteroidales bacterium
ATAACTCTCAAATTAACGAAGTTGCTACACCTGCTACCGTAGGCTTAGGCACATATTATGCTTTTTATATCCCTACAGAAAGCTCCTTATGTACGAATCCTACATATTCTGTGGTACAAGTAGTCGAATTTCAAGTAAGTGATCCTGAATATATAATATGTGAGCGTTGTCCTTCAGCCGTATGTAACCCAAATACATATATATTATCTGATAATCCAAAATCTATTGAATATGATAATATAGTGTCTTCATATCATTCTACTATATTGAAAGAAGTTAATGGAAATGTAAAAGTATGGGGAGAAAATGCAAATCCAAACCACAATAGGATTATTGATGACAGAAATATTGTTCCTGATGCTCATATTGATCGTGCAATATTAACTCCTATTGATGTAATACCAGCAAACGGATTTAATTATTCAGGTAGTATATTGAAGTTTACTGCTGGTAGCAATCATGGTTTTAGTGAGTCTCAATTTGTAATACTAACTACAGAAGGGCTTTATGCGTGGGGGTGGCCTGGCTCAGTTTTATCTGCTGATATTAAAAGTGATGAAAAGTTTGGGAAAGTAGCCATAAATGGCAAATCAGACGGACTTCCTGTCGGTATTTCGCCATCAGATGTAAAAATGTTGTTTGGTAGTTTTAAAACATTAGCTATTGTTACTTGCATAGGTGAAACCTATGTGTTATCACAAATGGGTAGCAAAAATGGAGATGGAACATCGGAAAGTGCTGCAAATAATAGAATATGGCATAGAGTAAAAACTGGAAGTGGATCAAACGCCTTTCTTAATGATGTAATTGCTGTTAGAGGAACTCCTTATGCTTTAATTGCACTTACTGCTAATGGAGATATTTACACTTGGGGAACACGCACTTATCTGGGGAACAATACAAATCCGTCTAATAGAACTTATGCAACAAAAATGACATTGCCATCGGGTGCTACTCCCAAATTAATAGGTATGACAGTGCGTGCTGATTTTGTAGGAGGAGGGAGAGATAATTTAACATTTCAAGGACACTCATATTATATGTTGAGTATTGACGGTAAATTATATAGCTTAGGTTTTAATAATTTAGGACAACTCGGAACTCGCAATTTGACAAATTATAACAGTTGGCAAAGACCTCTGTATCCAAATAATACCAGTATGGATGATATAGCATGGATTAGTCCACAAGAACATGATGCTACATATCCTGTTATTAATGCTATTAACAATAATGGAGATTTAATTTCGTGGGGTTCAAATGCTGGTGTAATATTAGGTGCAGATGGTTCATATACACATCCAATAGTGAATGGACGCGGATTATCATTAGAGGATCGCATATACGCAGTAGAAACAGGAGGTCATACTTCTATTGCTTTTAAAATGTGTTCTAATAAATATGGATATTTAGGGCATAAAATTTATGGAAGCATGGGGGACGATTCGTGGGAAGATGATTATGAAAATGAATTTGAATTTGAGCAAACTGCAAAGGTTACTCTTTGTGGTGGTTTCTATGCACCTGAAGTAAAAGAAAACATAGTTGAAGTTTGCCCTTTTGCTACTTATGATATTAATGATCTTGTTATGTATAATTCTATGCCCTTGGGAGCAACAGGAGTGGAATGGTGGACAACAACAGATAAACAAGCTGGAACACGAGTTGCAGACCCTTCAAAAGTTGAAGCAGGAACATATTATGTGTTTTGGGGTTTACCTAATAATTCTTGTTGTAATGAAGTAGTGGTTGAACTTAGTGATAGTCCACTTCCCGTTGAATTGTTAGAATTTAAAGCTTCGCAAAATAATAATTCGATTTTGCTAGAGTGGACTACGGCTTCAGAAGTAAATAATGATTATTTTACTATAGAAAAATCATTAAATGGGAGCAAATGGGAAGCTATTGGAATAGTTGATGGTTCAGGAACATCGAATGTGATAAATACTTATGCATTTGTGGATAATAATCCTATTAATGGAAGTCAATACTATAGGTTGAAACAAACAGATTGTAATGGTGCTGTTGAGTGTTTTAATCCAATTTGTGTGAATTACAATCCAACTTCCAAAACAAATATACATATATACCCTAATCCGGTTATTGATTTTCTTAATCTTAATATTCTAGATGGTATTACTTCCGAAATCAAAAGTGTAATTGTTAGAGATACAAATGGAAAATTATTATTTACTCAAGATTTTGTAGAGTCCTTTCTAATAATTGATTTTACATATTTTCTAAGAGGTTTATATTGTCTTCAAGTTTTTAAGAATAATATGTTGATAGAGACCCGAAAAATTATTAAAAATTAATATGCCTTTTGTCTTGAAAGTTTAAAGCGTTATTTTTTTTACCACCCTTGAGCAATTTGAAAAACAAACCAAAATTTGCTCAATTCCACGAAGAAATTCAGTTATTCATCAGATTTGAGTAAATTGAACTTATTGCTATGAACTACAACATTTTATATTTTAAATTTTATCCGTACAAATATCATTGAAAATCAATAGTGTCTTAAATCAAGTTTTATATAAATACACAATTGATTTTTTTAGGGTTTTATGGAAGATAAATGTTTATGTATTTTCAATATCTGCGGTAGTAAAGGTATATTTTCATTATTATCAATAATGAAATCAGATTGAGAAATTTTAGTGTTTTCATTGAGTTGTTTTGATAATCTCAATTCAATTTCTTCAATATTAAGTTTATCTCGTTTTTGAATTCTTTCAATCCTACTTTTTTTCGTTGCTACTACGGTAATAATATAGTCGCAATAAGAGTCAAATCCACCTTCAAACAAAACGGCATTTTCCATTATAACATAAGGAACATCTATGAACTTCTTATACCATTCTTGATATTTAGCTTTTACTAACGGATGAATTAGGTCAGTTAGCTGTTTTAATTTATTAACATCAGAGAAAACTAAAGATGAAAGCATTTTTATTGACAATTGATTGCCCCTCAAAACACTATCGCCAAACATTTTGATTACTTCTTTTTGTACGCAATCTTCTTGATATAGGCTTTTTGCCTCAATATCGGCATAAAAAATGGGAATGTTAAGTGTTTCAAATACTTTGGCAACAGTAGTTTTTCCGCTACCCATATTCCCTGTTAAGCCAACCTGTATAATCATATTTTTGTCCGATTTGTTTTTTTAATAACTGAAAACAGAAGAATAGTAGTTATTAAACCATTAACTATCAATAACTCAAAACCAAATTTGTAACCTCCAAACCAATTGACGCTATTTACATCTAATATGTATGTAATTATTGGCGATGATATTGCGATAAATGGAACAAATTGTTCTTTTATATTAAATTTTGTGAACATTCCAAATGCAAATAATCCAAGCAAAGGTCCGTAAGTGTATCCTGCAATTTTATACACTTGTTCAATCACGGCATCATTGCTTATTTCTTTAAATAGAACGACAAGCATAAGCAAAAAGAAAGCAATAATAAAATGTACTTTATGTCTAATGTTTGTTTTTTGTTTTTCTGATTTATATTTTTTATCAATATCAAGTATATCTACAATAAAAGAAGTTGTTAGCGAGGTTACTGTCCCATCAGCGCTAGAATAGGCAGCAGAAACTAAACCAATGATAAACACTATAGCTGCTATTCCGCCTAATTCATTAATTGCAATTTGTGGAAAAATTAAATCTGTTAATTCGGGCAATTGCAAATTATTAGCATTAGCATATAAAAACAATGATGCTCCAAGAATTAAAAATGATAGATTAACAAAGAAAAGTACTACACTAAATGTTAGCATGTTTTTTTGAGCGTCTTTTAGGGTTTTGCAAGTTAAATTTTTTTGCATCATTTCTTGGTCAAGTCCAGTCATCACTATGGTGATGAAAACACCACTTAGAAATTGCTTTAGCCAGTGTTTTTTGCTATGCCAGTCATAATCAATAACATAAGTGTAGTTACTATTTATAATTTTAGTGCTAAGTTGAGAAAAATTTAAACCTAAATTATTGCATATTAAAACTATTATTATTACAACGGCAGCAATCATAAAAGTAGTTTGCAAAGTGTCTGTATAAACTATTGTTTTAATACCACCTTTAAATGTATAAAGTAGTATTAGTAATATAAATAGTGTTGCACTAACAATGAAAGGAACGCCTAAATGCTTTAAAATAAAAACATGTAAAATATTAATTACTAAGAACATTCTTAAGGAAGAACCGATGCTTCTAGAAATTAGAAACAAAAAAGAACCAGTTTTTCTCGAAAAAAGTCCAAATCTATGATTTAAGTATGTGTATATTGATGTTAGATTTAGTTTGTAGTATAATGGAAGTAGTACGAAAGCAATAATTACATATCCGACCACAAAGCCAGCAATCATCATAACATAAGAGAAGCCTGAGTCACGAACCCAACCGGGAACAGACATAAATGTAACTCCTGATAACGAAGCTCCAATCATACCGTATGCCACTAAGTACCAAGGAGATGAGCGATTTCCACGCAAATAGGTTTGGTTGTTTGCTTTTCTTGAAGTAAAGTGTGCTATTGTAAATAACAGAATTGAGTAAATTATAAAGAATGAGCCGATAATAAATGGATGCATATTTTTTTATTGAAAATCTAAAAACCTTTGTTTAATTTTGCATACAAAAGTACTAATAAAAATTATTTGTGAATATTCCATCAAAGTTAATTGAGTCTGCTGTTAATGAACTCTCTAAGTTGCCCGGAGTTGGCAAAAGAACAGCACTCCGATTTGTATTGCATCTGCTTAAACACGATGAACGCCATACTGATATTTTAGCCGAAAGTTTGGTGAATCTTAAAAAGAATATCAAATTGTGCAAGTATTGTTTTTCCTTATCTGATGATGATGTTTGCTTTGTTTGCTCACATTCTGATCGTTCACACAACACTATTTGTATTGTTGAGGATATACGAGATGTTATGTCTATTGAAAACACAAATCAATTCAAAGGAGTATATCATGTTTTGGGTGGCTTAATTTCTCCTTTAGATGGTATTGGTCCTGAAAAATTAAAAATAAAAGAATTGTTAAATAGAATAGATACTAATGAAATAGATGAGTTGATATTTGCTTTGCCTGCCACTATTGAAGGAGATACAACAGCTTTTTACATATACAAGCAAATTCAGAAATATTCTGTTCAAGTTAGTACATTGGCAAAAGGAATTGCCGTTGGCGACCAACTTGAATATGCTGATGAAATCACTTTGGGGCGTTCTTTAATGAGCCGAATCCCTTACGAAACTAGTTTGGTGAAAACTCATTAATTTGTTAGATTACAAATAATTTTAAATCTTTTTCATGTTTAAGAATATCAAAATAATGATATTGTTTTTTTTATTTTGACTAAAATTAAATTGGAATTAAATAGATAATTATTTGTAATTTTGACAAAAAACATATTTATTATGAAATTTTATCCCGAACAATGTAAGATAGAAGATAAACGAATGTTACCATTCATAGACTCTGATGAACTTCACGATATTCTAAAACAAAACAAATCTGAAAAAGAAAAAGTTAGAGCAATAATTCAAAAATCACTTAATAAAGAAAGGCTTACGCTTGCCGAAACGGCTGTTTTATTAAATACTGAAGATCATGAGCTTATTCAAGAAATTAAAGAAGGCGCAAAAACACTAAAAGAACGAGTATATGGTAATCGTATTGTATTATTTGCTCCTTTGTATATAGGAAATAAATGTTCAAATAACTGTTCGTATTGTGGTTTTAAAGCGAGCAATACCAAAGCACTTCGCAAAACTCTTGCAGATGATGAAATTATCAAAGAAATAGAAGCATTAGAAGATAATGGACAAAAGAGGTTGATTTTAGTATATGGCGAGCATCGAGAATATTCAGCTGAATATATTGCACACACAGTGCGTTTGGCTTATAGTGTTAAAAAAGGGCAAGGTGAAATTCGTCGAGTAAATATTAATGCTGCACCATTTGACATTGAAGGTTTTAGAATTGTTAAAGACGCAGGAATAGGAACATATCAAGTTTTTCAGGAAACATATCATCCTGAAACATATAAAAAATATCATCTTTCGGGGAAAAAAGCTGATTTTAATTGGCGTTTAACTGCGTTTGATAGAGCACAAGAAGCAGGAATTGATGATTGCGGTATTGGAGTATTGTTCGGACTGTATGATTGGAAATACGAAGTATTAGCTTTAGTTAGACATACTAACCATCTTGAAGCAGTCTATAATGTCGGACCTCATACTATATCTTTTCCACGAATTAAAGATGCCTCTGAAATGTTGGTTGATCATAAGTATATCGTAAATGATGATGAATTCGTTAGATTAATTGCTATATTGAGGCTGGCAGTCCCTTATACAGGTTTAATACTAACTGCTCGAGAAAATGCTCAAGTAAGAAAAGAAGTTATGAGTTTTGGTGTTTCGCAAATTGACGGTGGAACAAAATTAGAAATTGGAAGCTACTCTCAAACACAAAATGAACAACAAGACTTAAATAAAGAGCAATTTTCAATATCTGATACGCGTTCACTTAATGAAATAATTAACGAACTACTTAATGATGGTTATGTGCCCTCATTTTGTACTGCTTGTTATAGAAAAGGAAGAACAGGAGAACATTTTATGGAGTTTTCTGTACCCGGATTTATTAAAAGATATTGTACTCCAAATGCTTTGTTAACCTTAGCTGAATATTTAATTGATTATGCAACTCCTGATGTCCAAGAAAAGGGTTGGCAAGTAATTCAAAGTAATTTGAAAAATGTTGAAAGTGAAGACTTACAAAAGGATATCTTGAAGAAAATTGAAGAAATGAAACAAGGGAAAAGAGATTTATATTATTAAAAAACTCATCTTATGACAAATATCAAAATTATAGGTATCTTAATAAAAGATCGCATTAAAGAAGCTGGCAAAGTACAAAAAGCGATGACCGATTTTGCTCATATCATTGAAACTAGAATGGGTTTTCACGAAGTTTCAGAATTAAAGTGTAGTAGAATTGGGTTCATAACTCTTCATTTAAGAGGTGAACAAAGCGAATGGGATAAGTTTGATGAAGTACTTTCAGCAATAGGCGGAATAGAAGTAAAAACAATACAATTTAACTATTAAAAAACAAAAGCAATGAGAAAAAAAATAATACTTGGAATAAAAATTGAAAACCGCATAGAGTTGGTAGGTCAAGTTCAAAGTACTCTTACAAAATATGGCTGTTCTGTAAAAACTCGTATAGGACTTCATGATTTCGGTAGTGAAAATGATAAGTCAGCTGGAATTATTTTGCTTGAACTGATTGGCGATGTTAAAGAAATGGTTAATCTTGAAGCTGAGTTGCTTGTAATTCCAACGATAGAACTTCAAAAAATGTATTTTTCAATAGATAATAGCTAAGCTAATTTTCCTCAATCATTATATAAAATTCCTTTTCCGAAATTAAAGTAATATTTAGTTCATTTGCTTTTTGCAATTTAGCCGGACCCATATTATCTCCAGCTAAAATAAAACTTGTTTTCTTAGAAATGCTTGAACTAATGATTCCTCCATGTTTTTCAACTAATTGTTTCATAGAATCTCTATCAATGCTAAAAATACCGCTAATCACTACGATTTTTTCTTTAAGTTTTAGACTAATAATTTCGTTATAGTCTTGTTCTTGAGTCATTTGTAAACCAACTGATTTTAAAAATTTAATTAATTCTTTGTTAGACTCGATTGCAAAAAAGTCAATGATACTCTGTGCAATTCTATCTCCAATATTTTCAATTTGTAAAAGCTCTTCAAAGGACATTGTCATAATAGTGTCAATGTTTTTGCATGTTGCTGCTAGCGTTTTGGCAACTGTTTCTCCAACATATCTAATTCCCAATCCAAATAACACTCTATTAAATTCAACTTTTTTTGATAATTCAATATTGTCAAGTATATTTTGCACAGTTTTATCTTGAAATGTAACAGAGCGTTTTTTTTCGGTATCTATATCTTCATAAACCTTAGTCAATCCAATCAAATCATCATATTTTAATTTATATAGATCTCCTATATTGTTAATCAATCCATTTTCAAATAGCAATTCAATTCTTTCTGTTCCAAGACTTTGTATATTCATTGCTTTGCGACTTACAAAATGCTCAATTTTTCCTTTAACTTGTGGAGAACAAGAAATATCATTTGTACAATAATGCTGAGCTTCGTTTTCAAGTCTAATAAGTGGTGTTCCACATTCTGGACAATGAGATGGAAATACTAGTTCAGTTGAAAATAAATCTCTTTTGCTAATGTCAACTTTTGTTATTTTTGGAATTATTTCGCCACCTTTTTCAACATACACATAATCTCCTATTCTGACATCTAATTTTGCAATTATATCTGCGTTATGAAGCGAAGCTCGTTTAACCGTGGTTCCTGATAATTGTACGGCTTCAAGATTTGCCACTGGTGTTATTACTCCTGTTCTGCCCACATAATAATCAACAGATAACAATTTAGTTATGGCTTCTTCAGCTTTAAACTTGTATGCTACTGCCCATCTCGGACTTTTTGCTGTAAAACCTAAAGTTTGCTGTTGTTTGTAGCTATCAACTTTTATTACTACTCCATCTATGTCAAACTTTAGTTCTTTTCTTTTTGTATCCCAATATGAAATAAATTCTTGTACTTCATCAATATTATTACATATTTTTATATAAGGTGAAGTTTTAAATCCCCATTTTTTTGCAGCTTGAAGGTTTTCGTAATGAGAGTCAGAAGGTAGGTATTCTGAATACATCATATAAAGAAAACAGTCTAAAGGTCTTTTTGCTACTTCATTTGAGTTCTGAAGTTTTAAACTTCCTGATGCGGCATTTCGTGGGTTTGCAAATTCTTGTTCTCCTATTAAAATTCTTTCATTGTTAATTTCTTCAAATTTTTGCCTCAACATAAATACTTCGCCACGAATTTCAAATTCTTTGGGATAGTCCGTTCCGTGCAAACTTATAGGAATACTACGAATTGTTTTAATGTTATCAGTAATATCATCTCCTTGAGTGCCATCACCTCGTGTAACGCCTCTTGTCAGCAAACCATTTTCGTATCGCAATCCAATTGCTACTCCGTCATATTTAAGCTCACATACATATCTGAATGTTTCTTGCAGATTTTTACCAATTCTATTATTAAACTCGTTTAGCTCAAGTGAAGAATAAGTATTGTCTAATGAAAGCATTGGATAAATGTGAGTTACTTGCTTAAACTGTTTGTTAATTTGTCCGCCTATTCTAATTGTTGGACTATCAGGCAAGCGATAATTCCATGTGTTTTCTAATATCTGTAATTCTGAAAGTAGGGCATCAAACTCAAAATCAGAAATGATTGGGTTATCTAATACATAGTATTGGTAATTATGATTGTTTATTTCATTTGAGAGTTCAATTATTTTTTGAATGGCTGCTTCCTTATCCATTTTCATAACGATTTAAGAATGTAAAGTTATGAATTTAATTCGGAATATTTCATAACCACAATATCATTTTGACAGTGAAAAATGCTTAAATAAAATAATAAGTTGAGAGGATATTATGTTTTGCGAAAAGTTGAAATAAAAATTTTTCTAATTATTGAAAATCTTGTAAGTTTGTAGTAATTTATTTTAGGAATAATAATAGGTTTTTTTTAACCTTCAAATACTTATATATGAGTAAATTAGATGAATTTTTTAATGAAATCACTCCATCACAGTTAGCGAAATACATTGACCACACTTTATTGAAACCAGACGCAGTTACTTCTCAATATGATAAATTGTGCGATGAAGCTGTGCATTTCGGATTTTACTCTGTTTGTGTCAATCCAGCATGGGTTAGACATGTAGCAAGAAAGTTAGATAGAACAGAAATAAAAATATGTTCTGTGATTAGCTTTCCATTTGGAGCAATGGATAGTAGAAGTAAAGCAAATGAGGCAAAAAACACAATTGAGTATGGCGCAAATGAACTTGATATGGTTATTAATATTGGGGCATTGAAGTCTGGAGATTTAAAATTGGTTGAAGAAGATATTAATGCAGTAAAATTTGCTTGTGGTCAAGATGCTATCCTGAAGGTAATTATAGAAACTTCTATGCTTACTAATGCTGAAAAAAAACTTGCATGTGAATTGTCAAAAAATGCAGGAGCTGATTTTGTTAAAACAAGTACTGGGTTTTCATCTGCTGGTGCAAGTGTTGAAGATGTTATGTTGATGCGTAAAGTTGTGGGCAATGATATGGGAGTTAAAGCAAGTGGTGGGATTACTGATTTTGAAAAAGC
>CAZKDV010000089.1:0-10142 GCA_964551645.1 uncultured Bacteroidales bacterium
TTTTTTATGATGTATAGGCACAGTGTTTTTAACTCCACTAATAGTTACGCGTTTAATTGCTATACCCTTTGCTTTATTTAACCAGATAGGATTTTTATCCAGATCGGAAAAGGCATTTTTGGCATTTCCGTTAAAATCATCTAATCGAGTTTTTATTATATCCCTTATTTTACTGTCTAATATGTTTTTTAGTGTTTTATATTCAGGAACAAATTGCTTCGAAGTAGGATTTGAGCCTACAATTTCCTTTTTAATTGAATAATCTTTTTGTAACCAGACCATTTTCACAGTGTCAGGCAATTTTATATTTTTTGCATTATCATATTTAGGATAATATGTTGCCGAAACAGGTGCAGGATTTACAAATGTAGGGTCTGTTGATACTTCCCATATAGAAAGATCACTCCAATTACCTGATTTGACTGTACGAAAATGATAGTTTGGATTAAAGCTAGTTCCTCTTAATGTAACTGATGTATTAGTTAGAGAGTTTCCAACCGTGGGAAGAATATGATTCAAATATCCACTTTCTGGATATGTAAATGTGTTAGCACTTACATCTATATTAGTAGTATGAGCATACCAATTATCTGCCTGATATAAGTTTGCAAGCAATTGTGCTTCATTGCCAATTATATCGTTTTCTTCATACTTGAATGTTGCTTTGTATGTCATTGCTTTGGTAGTTCCATTAGAAAAAATCCAATGCCTTTTTAAATAACTATCAATATCTCCAACTTCAGGATGTTTTGAGTCTACTACCCTGACACCAATATTTCTAGCATCATTTGTTTCAAATTCTAAAGATACAGGAGTATATGCACCTTCTGTGCCAATTGGATATACATAAGGATTATTAAGTGCTGCTGTTGCCGGAATGGCTCTAATAAATTGCCCTGTGCCATTTGTAATAATCATATTATCCACAGAAAATGGCTCACCCGTTAATGCTATTGTTGGAAGAGTTAAAGTAATGTTATTATTGTCTAGCTTAACTGTCGCATTGTCAAGATTCAACTCACCATTAGCTACTGATATTGTTAAAGGAGAAGTAAGATTAATATCACAATCTCTAAAAGTAACTGACACAGGATTTGCAACTGTACCATTTGCAGTATATCCCAAACCAGTACCTGTATTTTTTGCAGTTGAAAGATATTCAAAATGTGCTCCGGCAGTATATGTTCTTGTAGCTGTTTGAATACAACCATTTGCACCACCATTTTGCAATACTACGCCATCTTCATGTCCAGTTATTAATCTGGCATTAGCACTTAAAGTAAAAGTTCCAATAGGTGAAGCTAAAACACTACGAATCATATTGGTTTTGGTGTTTAATGTTCCATTTGCGGCAATAGTAACAACCGGAACTCCACTTAACAAAACAATATCATCATTCATTATGAGTGTTGCACCTGCATTGACATTAAGTGTTCTTCCAGCACCTAATTCAATATTTGAATACATTGTAAATTTTGCAGGAGCAGAAAAAGCATAATTGATATATAAAGAATTAAAAGTACCATCATTTGTAAATGACTTGTCAACACCTGTAAATGTAAATGTTGTGCCTGTATTAGTTGAAGATTGTGTTAATGTAGCTCCAGATGCAATATATAAGTTTCCATTAACATTAATATTTACTGTACTAGCTTGACTTTTTATATTTAATGTTCCATTATTAACTTCAAAATCTTCGGCAATATTAATGGTTTGAGCACCACTACTTGACAGTCTTAACTCATGCCCATTAGAAGAACGCAATTCAAAACTTTGAAAATTGGTTGTTGAAGCAGCTGCAAGTAACCCTGTAGTTATACTTGCTGTTTGCCCTATATTGTCCCAAATGAAATGCCCAAATGATTGACCTGCCACACCAGTAACCATAGTGTTTGTTACACCAATGATTTTACAAACAGATGAAGTATCCCATAAAGCAGTAATAATCGCTCCCCCATCTCTATTGTGAATATATTCGCTATTATCTTTCATGTAAATAGCCCCATCTGGAGTTAAAGTTGCTGAACTACTATTATTTATAAGTTTTCCATAAACATATAAGTCATAAATAGTTGTAGCAGCATTGTATGAAACCTCGTGTCCTTCTCTAATAACTGCCAATACGCTATTTGCCTTTGTTGGGGCTGCTGCAGGTGTGCTTGCACCACTAAAATCGGGATCTGTAGAAACCTCCCAAATGCTTACATCACTCCACAAACCGCTATCAACTGTGCGATAATAATTAACCTCAGCTGTTCTAACAGTAAAATGACTAGTACCAGTCAAAGGAGCATTTGTATTATTAAGTGTTTGAATAGATACTGCCTCTCCATCTTCCACACTGCTATTATAAACGCTCCAAGCCGAACCGTTCCATTTTTGAATCATCATATTACTTTCTTGCCCTACAACATCTGCTTCTGGATATTTAAACGACAAATTATACCTATAAGGAGTACCTACTGAAGATGTTGAAACGAAATAACGCTCAATATAATCAGGAGCGACACCATTGTTTGGATGTACAGTATTAATGGTTCTAAAGCCAATATTTCCAGCACCGTTCAGAGTAAACTCCAAGGTAACAGGACTATAATTTGTTCCATCTCCTATTGGGAATGTAAAAGCTCCAATCCCAGCAGCATAAGTTTTCAAAAGCTGACCCGTTCCATTAGTATTTACATGTGTAGTAGATGAAAAATCACCAACAACAGGAGTTGCAGCAGCAACTGTTAAATTATAATTATCAAGAGTTAACACTCCATTATCAAGAACAAGTCCGCTACCGCTTGCTGTTGCCGTTATAGATACTGCTTTTGACAATGTTACTCCACTTGGATTATCAATTCTAAGCATTCCAGCACTAGAAATAGTACTAGGAATAGCACTACCAGTAACTTGAGGAACATTTCCATTATAAATAAACTTTGCAGCAGCATTTATAGTTCTTGTGGTTGTCTGAATATTTCCTTTTGCACCATCAGCAACTAATGTAATACCGTCCGGAGAACCGATACCAAGTGTTGAGCCAGAATTTAAAGTAAAAGTATTAATAGATCCACCTGAAATTATATAATTACCACAAAATAATGTCCCATTTGCAATAACCGCGAAAGAACGGCTAGGAGCTAAAGCAATATCAGCATTAAGTGTTACTACAGCTGTTGCAGCATTTACATTATAATTAATTCGGGTATTATTGAGTGTCCCTGAAACATAATTATACTGCGTATTTGAACCATTCAGATTTAATACGCAAATACCTGTACCAGTTCCACCGACAGTAACGGTTGTCCCGTCTTGGTTATAATTACCGTAACAATTAACTGTTCCTATTCCTGTTGAAGTAGCCTTACTAAAGTCAAAAGTTCCTCCCTTTAACTCTAAATTTCCATAAACATTTAAAGTACCACTACCTGTAGTAGCTCTATTTAATGAAAAATAGCCACTATTCATATTAAAATCACCAGTAACATTAATTGTAGCGCTGCCCGTAGTTCCTGTTTTAGCATGATACTCTCCTCCATTCATATTAAAATCACCACCAACATTCAAAGTACCATTCGCAAATAACACATTAATCCCTGCACCTGTTTTCTCAATATTAAAATTACCCTTAACTGTCATATTACCAGTTGTAAGATCTAATGATTGATTGGGAGCATTCCAAATAAAATTACCAAAACCACCTGTTGGATTCAGACCGCTAGGAACTGCAGTAGTTGACCCTGTTATTTTGCAAGTTGAGCCTGCATCCCAAGTTGCTGTAGGAATAACACCCGCATGAGTTCTATGCTCATAAGTACTTCCATCAGCAAAATATAAAGCTCCTGTAGTTACAATAATAGTTTTAGAAGTAGCTGAATTATCATTAATAAGAGTTCCATAAACTATCATATCATAATCAGCAGGACCATTTAAAATGGTAAAAGTAACTCCCGAAGGAACAATCAATGTACCATATACAAATACATCATCAACTGTTTGATTTGTAGAGGCTGTAATCGTAGTTCCTGTCTTAATTATTATTCCATCAGAATTGAGATTATTTGGAATATTCAATGCATCAGTTGGTGGAGGATTTACAAAATCAATATCAGATGATACTTCCCAATTATTTAATTCATCCCAGTTGCCATCAGCTTTGTTTCTGTAGTAAACAGGAGTTGGATTACTTAGTGTAAACTGGAAATTTAAAGGCAAAAATCCATTTGCTGTGATAGTATTAAATGTTACAGTATTATTTTCAATTAAAGCATCTGTTGGCTTCCAATAAGATGTCGCTTCGTTGAAATGATTTACTACAAAATTGTTATCAGACCCAACAACATCATTTGCATAGTAATGAAAGGTAATATCAAGATTGTGTGCAAGATTTGGTGATGTCCCAACCCAATACCTGCTGATATAATTGTCTGCTACCATCAGATTCGGGTTTTTCTCATTCACAACTCGCAAGCCGATATATCCACCGGTTGTAAAAGTATTAAAAGAAAATGTAACAGGCGAATACTCTGGAGTTCCAAAAACTTCTCCGATTGGAAATGTGAAATTACTGGCTCCGGAAGGGAAATTTTTTCTAAACAAACCTGTTCCATTCGTAACTATCATAGTACTTGTAGAAGTATTACCAATGATACTTCCTGTAGTAGAACTTAAAGAAAGGTCATTATTGCCAAGCAGCAATCGCCCTTGGGTTAAATACATGTCTGTAGTCACGATTAACGGATTTGTAAGTATAACTCCATCAGAATGTGCGTTATTAATGGTAAGAGTTCTTATTGAGGCAGGTAAGCCTGTTCCCGTTACTTGAGCTACTTGTCCTATATATTCGTAATTAGTATTTCCAAATGTTCTGCCTCCTGTTGTCTGAATACTACCAGTCTCACCATCAGCGACAAGGTTAATTCCCTGAGGATGAGCTGTTATCAATCCTGCAGCAACTGTCCCTGCAAGGGTAAAAGTACCTGCTCCATGTATAATATTTGTACCTAAGTTCAATATACCATTGACCGTAAAAGCTCTTGCTGATGTTACTTCAATATTTTGAAATAAAGTTATACTTGCTCCTGCATTTATAATAAACGCCATAGTTTCAGTATTCAAAGTTCCTGTAGAAGCATTGAATTGCTTATTTTCTCCGAATAATGTAATTGTTGCAGTTCCTGTTGCTCCGGTTCTGGTAAATGTTCCATTAGTATGAACAAGCAAATCGCCGTATATGTTAATTGAATTAGTACTATTTGCTGTGTTGATATTGAGAATTCCAGTCTGCACTATAAAATTACCATAAATAATCATGCTCCCAGTTGTAGTAAATAATTCAACAGCATTAGTTACACTTCCTGTACTTTGCACAATAAAATCACCATTAATTACAGTTGTTCCTGTTGTGTTTGCAAGTAAAATATTAGAAGCAGTTTGCCCAATTGAATTATAAGTTACTGCACCAACAGTTTGTCCACTTAAACCTATAACATTTTGATCAATAATTCCAGTAAAATAAAGTTCGGTAGTAGTATCCCAAGTGGCTGTAGGCACTTGCCCTCCATTGGCAGTATGATTATACACCATGCCTGCACCCATTTTTAAATTTGCTGCGGAAGAAGTAAAAGTGCCACCTGCCTGCTCTAACTCACCGTTAATTGTAACAATAGCACTAGTAGCATTAAATGTTGAACCAGTGTAAGTTAACAACTTACCGTCAATATTTAAATAGTTAGTGGCTATTAAGGATGTAAAAGAACCTCCATCGCCAAAAATTAATGTTCCATCAATTTTGCCATACTGATTAGTTGTTGTGTTGAAACTCAATGCAAGCTTGTTTGTTCCATTGCTTATTTGCAAGGATGCTCCTGCATCAACTTGAATATTGGTGGCTGAATTAGGACCATTGATGGTCAACACATCATTCAAAGCACCCTGCAACACAACCGAAGTATTGCTTTCAACAATAATCCTTCTAATTGTTTGAGTTGGAACATCAGTAACAGTAATTGATGCCCCATTATCAAAAACGAGGATATCATTTGGTTGGGCTACATTTCGCGTTGGCGACCAATTTGAACTTGTTATCCAACTTCCGTTGCTACTACCTATCCACTTGTAAGTTGTTTGCCCATATCCATACTGAACTAGTGCAAATAACACTAGAACTAAAGGAATAATTTTTTTTACCATATTTTTAAACAAACATAAAACTGCATTTAAAAGTGTTTTCATCGCTATTATTTTAAAAATTAGAACTACTTTGATAACTTATAAAACGTAAATTTACAAAATAAATTAACATACACACAAGAAAAATAAAATTTAAATTATCTTCGACTAAACTCTATTATTTCAGTACATATCATTTTTATTGCAATATCCTACCTTTGCATTCTTTTATTGAAACTTTGATAAATTAGAATTTTTTTACAATGATATTTTAGCTTATTAAATTTTACCGACTTTCGATAATTTGCATGTGCATTTAGCAATTTTATTTTAATGTTAATTTCTTCACTTTTTTCTCATTTTCAATTAAGTTTTTTAGTTCTTTTCAGACTTGCACTTTCATACATATCAAGCCTATTCGAATTAACAACTAAGCATGTTATTATTTAAGCCAACGATTTTACTTTTATTGTTTTCTCTGTTTTTTCATTAAGTTTTTGTAAATTTGCCAATTAATTTAAATTAAAATAAAATGCAATAAAAAGTCAATATGGACGAAGATGCCCCAAGAACAGTCCAATCAGGACAAACAGAACACCAAAAAAGCGATAGACACAGAATTACCCAAATATCAGGCATGTATGAAAACTGGTTTTTGGATTATGCTTCTTATGTAATTTTGGAAAGAGCTGTTCCTGAACTACTTGACGGATTTAAACCTGTGCAAAGGCGTATTTTACACGCAATGCGTGATTTAGATGATGGGCGTTACAATAAAGTTGCAAATATCATTGGACATACAATGAAGTACCATCCACACGGAGATGCTTCAATCGGAGATGCACTTGTACAATTAGGACAAAAAGAACTACTAATTGATATGCAAGGAAACTGGGGAAATACACTCACGGGCGATAGAGCAGCGGCACCACGATATATAGAAGCTCGCCTTAGTAAATTTGCTTTTGAAGTTGTTTTTAATCCAAAAATAACTTCTTGGAAACCTTCTTATGATGGAAGAAGTAAAGAACCTATTTGTTTTCCAGTAAAATTCCCATTACTATTAGCTCAAGGAGTTGAAGGTATTGCTGTTGGATTAGCTTCAAGAATATTACCTCATAATTTTAACGAATTAATTGAGGCTTCAATCAAAATATTAAAAAATCAAGATTTTGAGATATATCCTGACTTTCCGACCGGTGGGATGGCTGATTGCACAAAGTATAATGATGGACTTAGAGGTGGCAAAGTAAGTGTTAGAGCAAAAATTATCAAAACTGACAATAAAACACTTACAATTACTGAAATTCCCTACTCAACTACCACTCCTACGCTTATAGAGTCTATTATTGCTGCAAACAATAAAGGGAAGTTAAAAATTCGACAAATTGAGGACAATACAACAGACCAAGTTGAAATTATTGTTCATCTTGCTTCTGGCTCTAGTCCCGACCAAATGATAGATGCTCTTTATGCATTTACTGCTTGTGAAGTATCATTATCACCATACTCTTGTGTTATTCATGAGCAAAAACCTCAATTTTTAGATGTAAAAGAAATCTTACGAATTTCAACATCTAACACTTTAGAACTACTAAAAAAAGAATTAGAAATTCAAAGACAAGAACTACTTGAACAACATTTATTTGCATCACTTGAAAAGATTTTTATTGAAAAACGGATTTATAGAGACATAGAAGAGTGTGAAACATGGGAAAGCATAATCGAAACCATTGATAAAGGACTTGAACCTTACAAAGCAATGTTTTACAGAGAAATTGTTAGAGATGATATTATTAAACTAACAGAAATTAAAATTAAACGAATTTCTCGATACGACAGTTTTAAAGCTGATGAAATTATTTTATCAATAGAAGATGACATAAAAGATGTTGAAAACAACTTAGATAATCTTATTGAATATGCTATTACTTTCTTTCAACGAATTAAACAGAAATTTGGCAAAGGCAAAGAAAGAAAAACTGAATTGAGAAATTTTGATGTAATTGAAGCAACTGCCGTAGCTGCAGCGAATGTTAAACTATATGTTAATAGAGAGGAAGGCTTTGCCGGAACATCACTAAGAAAAGATGAATTTGTTACTGATTGTTCAGATATTGATGATATAATTGTTTTTAGAAAAAATGGAACTTACCTTATTACAAAAATAACTGACAAAGTATTTGTTGGTACAGATGTTATCCATATTGATATATTTAAAAAGAATGACGACAAAACAACATATAATGTAATATACAAAGATGGTATAGACGGTTCATATATGGTTAAGCGTTTTAATGTTCCCGGAGTGATTAGAGACAAAGAATATGACCTAACTGCTGGCAGTAAAAACTCTACTATTGAATATTTTACAGCTAATCCAAACGGGGAAACTGAAATATTAACTATACATCTTCGACCAAAACCCCGTCTCAAAAAAGTTCGCTTTGATTTTGATTTCACTGAAATTGCTATAAAAGGCAGACAGTCAAAAGGTAATATACTAACAAAAAACGCAATCAGAAAAATACAAGTTAAAGAATCTGCAAAACCAATAGAAAAAGCAATTCCTGTTTGGTTTGATGAAACAACTCGCCGACTTAATGATGACGAAAGAGGTTTATTTATTGGAAATTTTATTGGAGATGATGCTATAATTACTTTTATGAACTCAGGACATTATTGCATTTATCCCATTAATTTACAAACACACTTTGAAGATGATATTATTATGCTAAAAAAGTATAATCCTAATGACAAATTCGCAGCTATTTATCATCATGCTACTTCAAAAACATACTACTTAAAACGATTTACCACTGAATTTATTCCAAATAAAATGATTGATTTTATCGATACCGAAAGTTCAAATAAACTTATTCGTTTTATCGAACACCAAGACGCAAGTGTAGAAATATCATTTAAAAAAGAAAAAGACAGCAAAGAAAGAGAACCTTTGCAAATTGTATTGTCGGAGTTTGTTGGAATAAAAAGCTATAAAGCAAAAGGAAAAAGACTGACGCAATTTACATTAAAAGAAATTGATGTAAAACCTATTGAGGCAATTGATATAAGCGAACTCCAAACTCAAATAGAAAATACTAATATTGATGAAATAACAGACTTAAATGAAGAACAAACATCAGAAACAAATCCTAAAAATGAACAAACTCCAAATACTATTAATTTTGAACAATTATCCCTAAATTTTGATTAACAATTAAAATATATAATCATGAACAGACAAGCAGATAATCAAATTTTACCAATTACTGACGATGTTAAATGGATAGGTGTCTTAGATTATGACATTGTTACATTTGATGTTGTTATGGAAACAAAGTATGGCACAACCTATAACTCCTATTTTATTAATGCTGATAAAATAGCAATTATTGAAACAACTAAAGAGAAATTTTTTCCTGTTTATCTTGAAAAAATCAAACAAGTATGCAAACCTGAAGATATTCAGTATATTATACTAAACCATACCGAACCTGACCATAGCGGAAATGTTGCCAATCTTCTTGCAATTGCACCACAAGCTAAAGTTGTTGGCTCGGGAAATGCAATTAGATATATGAAAGACCTTATCGGGAGCGACTTTCCGCATATTATTGTTAAAGATGGAGATGAATTATCTTTAGGAAATAAAACTTTGCAATTTATTTCCGCCCCCAACTTGCATTGGCCTGATAGTATATATACTTATCTAAAAGAAGACAAAGTATTATTTACTTGTGATTCTTTCGGAGCACATTACTGCGATGCCAATATGTATGGCGACAAAGTACCTAATTATGACGATGCTTTCAAATATTATTTTGATGTCATATTAAAACCGTACAGCTCTTTCATGCTTAAAGCAATTGAAAAAATCAAAGCATTAGATATAAAAGCAATATGCACAGGACACGGACCTTTGCTTACATCAAACTGGAAAAAATATGTTGATTTATCCCAAAAATATGCAGAAGAAGCAT
>CAZKDV010000090.1:0-2359 GCA_964551645.1 uncultured Bacteroidales bacterium
AGGAATAAAGCCACTAGCTGCAGGAACAAGCATTACTTCAACACAAACTATTTGGGTTTATGCAGAAACTGGCACTACTCCAAACTGTACGAATGAAAGCAGTTTTGTAGTGAATATAAATCTTTCACCTATAATAAACTTAGGCAATGATACTACTTTGTGCGTTGGAAACGCAATCACTCTTGACGCCGGAAGTGGTTTTGCAACTTATGTTTGGTCAACAAATGAAACCACACAAACGATAGATGTGAATCTTAGCGGTACATATAGTATTACTGTAACTAGTGATAATTTATGTTCAGCTTCGGATACAATAAATATTAGTGTTATAGATTATCCTAACGCTAGCATTATTACAGAGGGTCCATTTTGTGCAAATATATTGCCTATTCAATTTATTGCTACTGATGGAGGAGGAGAATGGCATGGAAAAGGAATTTCTGCGGATGGCATATTTGACCCATCTATGGCAGGAGTTGGAAATCACACTATAACATATACAATTTATGGAATATGTCTAAGTAGTGATACTATAGATATACTTGTACGCGAAACTCCTATGGTAGTAGAATACTTGACTCATGAAACATGCAAGATGGAAAATGATGGTTCAATTGAGCTACAGATTAGTGGGGGAGTAACACCTTATCAAATTTTATGGAATAATGGCGAACTTAGTCCAATATTGAATGATTTGTTTCCGGGCAAATACTCTTATATAGTATCTGATTTCAATAATTGTTCAGTTGAAGGGAGCATTAATATTTTAGAGGCTACAGAGGAATGCAATATGCATGTTTATATCCCAAATATTTTTTCACCAAATAATGATGGGGAAAATGATATGCTATTTGTTAGAGGCAAAGGAATAGAAACATTAGACTTCATTATATACAATAGGTGGGGAGAAAAGATATTTGAATCTAATGATGTTAATATTGGTTGGGATGGAACATTTAAAGGCAATAAAGTAGAAGCAGATGTTTTTGTATATATTGTTAAAGGAAAATATAGAAACAATGTTCAATTTGATAAATACGGCAATATAACAGTAGTTTATTAGAATTATGATAAAAAAAATAAATTTTAATTAAAAAGTAATTATATTTGTAAACTAAAATATTTATTATGAAAAAAGTCTTTATTTTTTGTTTTTTTATATCACTGATATTCACTAAAATAACAGCACAAGACATTCACTTTTCACAATTTTATGATGCGCCTCAAACACTTAATCCTGCTTTAACAGGCTATTTTATTGGTGAGCATCGATTTATTCTCAATTATAAAGATCAATGGAGAGCCATAGGTTCACCATATAAAACAGCTGCTTTTGCTTATGATGCTGGATTTAATAAACGAACAAATGAAACAGGCTACCTAACAATTGGAGCAATGGTTTTTAATGACCAAGCAGGAGAGGTGAATCTATCTACTACTCAAGCGATTTTAAATATAGGATATCACTTAAAAATCACTAGAAATCAAACATTTGGAGCAGGAATTCAAGCAGGATTTGGACAAAAATCTATTGATCACAGTAAAATGGAATGGGATAATCAATATGACATTAATTTGGGCGGATTTAATCCAAGTTTGCCACATAACGAAACCAAAACTTTTAATACTGTTACTTATCCTGATTTCGGTTTTGGTCTATTATACACAATTAAAGGAGCTGAAACAAATATTGCTTCAAATGATGGATTTAGAGCTAATATCGGAGCTGGATTATTTCATGTAAACTCCCCAAAATTAGAGTTTTTTGAAAGCAATAAAGCAAATTTGCCACAAAGATTAAGTGTACACGGGCAAGCATTATTTGGAATCACGGGAACTAAAATGGCATTCATGCCATCATTTTTCTATTTTAACCAAAATAAAATGCAAGAAATATATTTAGGCGGTGCATTTAGATATATGCTTAGAGAACATTCAAGATATACAGGATTTATAAATGATGCGTATTTTTCACTTGGGGGATATTATAGAAACCAAGATGCTGCAATTTTATATGCACAATTTGAATTAAATGATTTTGTTTTTGGCTTAAGTTATGATTTTAATATTTCAAGATTAAGAATGGCAACTGACGGTAGAGGTGGTATGGAAGTTTCTTTAAAATATACTATTGCTGAAACAACACAAAAAAGTATTTATTAAAAATTAGAATAAAAGGGAAGATTGCTACTTCTCTTTTATTTTTAAAATTATCATTTAACATAATATAAGTTATGTGATTTTTTGTTATTTCTAAAATTTAGAAGGAAATACTTAATTTTCGACTAATAGTACCCAAAATACTTCCTTAATGCCCATTCTGTAGAAAGTAAAATAACAATCAAAAATGCTAATATTT
>CAZKDV010000090.1:2369-9968 GCA_964551645.1 uncultured Bacteroidales bacterium
ATTCAATTGTTTTCAGGTTTGGATTTGATTTTATATTTTCAATAATTTTATTAACGGATTCTTTTTCAGGATAAGAAAAAATTCCTTGTGTGCTATTGCTTAAATGAATTAATTCATGATGTCTTGCATTCAAATCAATTGCTTCAATATTTAAGTTTTCAACAAAAAATAAACCTGACACTTGATGTTTTTGTCCATCAATCATTGCATCAGCTGACCACTTATATTTTCCTGCTTCTAACAAACCTAAATCTAAGCGATAATTTTTTAAAAGTGATGTAAACGGCATTTCAATTTGTTTGCCCTCAGAATTTACAATTTGTAAATTTATTGGTACTCCCCCAAGCATTTCCATACTTAAATTATACGTTTCAGCCGTAAAAATTACATTTTCATTATCAAAATAAATATCTTTATGAAAAACTCTAAACTGTTCTTTATTACTCTTTTGTAAAACAACACTTAACATCTTGCTAATCAACTCATTGAACACTGAGTGAGTTTGGAATTGCAAATATGAATGTATTTTCCATTTAAATATACCTTCGCCTAAAATAATGCCGATATTTTGCATTTCGCTTTTATTATATGCCACTAAAGGATTGTTGGTGTTAATATTTCCAATTTTTTGATTTATGAAAACTTGAACAATGTCATTAGTTTTATATTGGGCAAAATATGTTGATAAAGGCGGAAATTTGTCAATTGCTTTTTGAGCTTCATCTGACAATATAAACGAAGTAAAATTAGGATTAAATGATGGAATTATTTCTTGAATTTGATTTTTTTGAGATATAATCTGAACTCCAGTATTAAGTCTGTTAAAATCATTAATGTTTGATTGCAGTCCAAGCGTATATGTTATTGCTTTATTATATTTGTTTAGTTGACTTATAAGTTCAGTAGAATTGTAGAGTTTTGAAGGAATTTGAAATAGAACAAAAGCATCATATTTATTGATATTTGATTGATTAAAATCTTTAATATTGAATGACTCCACCTCTATCGTTTTACTTTCTTCTATTGCAGAAATAATAGCGGAAATATCGGGATGCGAATTTGCATATAGCACACATATTTTATCCTTTTTGTCGACTACTTCTACAATAATGCTCGTTTTATTATTGTAAGTATTTTCTTCATCATTAATTGGTTTGAGAGAAATATCAAATTTGATTAATCCTTTTTTATCAGCATGAATCATTACTGTTGATTGCTCTGAAAAACGATGTGAATTAATTGATATTTCTTTAGAGGAAACTTCGTTTCCATCTTGCAACACTTGTAAAACTGTTTTTTTATTCTGTAATTGATTTGCTTGTACTAAAATTTCTATCGGAAATCTATTATCATAAGCTACAGTTTTATTATATACGATATTTTTTATGAGCAAATCAGGTTTTTGTCCAGTATCTCCAAGTGCTATTGTATGTACGGGAAAATTAAATTTATCAGCATAGTTAGATATATCAAATCCTGCATTGCTTATGCCATCGGTTGCCAAAACTAATCCACATATATTTCTATTTTCATAACGAATAAGTATCTCGTCTAATGCTTTGCTAATGTTTGTTTGTTGCCCCGAAAATGAGTAAGCTATCCCCTCCCCTATGTCATTATCAAAGCTAAAACAATGAACATCAGCAACTTGCTTGAGTTTTGTAGATAAATCATCAATAATTTCAATATACTCATTTTGATAAAAAGCTGAATCAGGGTTTAATATCAATGACTTGGAATTATCTTGTAATATAACAACAATTGGTTTTTCTTTATATGTATGGGTGTTTTTAAAAAACAATGCAGCAATAACTATACAAATAATAGCTACTGCTGCAATTCTAATAATTGATAAAATTATTTTTTGTTTTTTACTAAAAGAACTTTTACTTTCTTTATAGTATTGTACAATTGCATAAATTATTCCAATCAAAAGTGAAAGGAAAATTACTCCAAATATCATGATATTTTCATGTAATTACATCTGCATACCACCACAAACAGGAATAACCTGTCCGGTTACATAAGAAGATAAATCAGATGCTAAAAATATACAAATATCAGCAACATCTTTAGGAGTTCCGCCGCGTCTTAAAGGAATTTTTTCTATCCAATTAGCTCTAACATCTTCAGGTAGTTTTGCAGTCATTTCAGTTTCAATAAAACCGGGAGCAATAGCATTACATCTGATATTTCTTGAGCCAAGTTCTTTAGCTATACTTTTTGTAAAACCAATCATACCTGCTTTTGATGCAGAATAATTTGACTGACCAGCATTTCCAGAAACGCCAACGACACTTGAAATATTTATAATACTACCAAAGCGTTGTTTTAACATATATTTTTGAACTGCTTTTGTCATATTAAAAACAGACTTCAAATTAATTCTAATCACACTATCCCACTCATCTTCTGACATTCTCATAAGCAAGTTATCCCTTGTAATACCTGCATTATTTACTAAAATATCAATTTTTGAAAAATCTTTTTCAACTTCGCCCAACAAATCTAAACAATCTTGCAATGAAGAAGCATCACTTTTGTATGCTTTGGCTTGTACACCCATAGTATTCAAAGAGTTGATAAATTGGTTTACATCATCATTAATTTGAACATCAGTAATAATTACATTTGCTCCATTTTTCGCAAACTCTAATGCAATCTCTTTCCCAATACCGCGTCCAGCGCCAGTAATAATAGCTGTTTTTCCTTTTAATAAACTCATAATTTAATTTTTTTGCAAATATACTATTTTTATATGATAGAAATTTTTAATGAGTATAAGATAATTGCTTGTTTTTTAGCAATAGGTATTTAAGCACATTCATAATTATATTTTCTTCATTTTATTCAGAAGGATGGATGTAAAGTGTGGCTTATAAAAGCATGAACATCTCCACCTGTTGGTGATTGATAAAGTTTTAAATGAAAGTGTGGAAGTGCAGCAATAAAATGGTCAAAAATATCAGCTTGTGCTCTTTCATAAACTTTCCATTCTTTGCTAATGCAAAACGCATAAATTTCAAGTGGAATGCCCTTATCGGTTGGTGGCAGATGTCTAACCATTAATGTAGCATTTTGGTTAATTGTAGCTAATGAGCGAATGTAATGCTCCATATATGCACGAAATATTCCGATATTTGTTTGTCTTCGTCCATTAACAGGATAGGTAGTGTCGGAAGGAATTTTACTGTTGTATTCTGCAATTTCTTTCTGCTTATCTTCAATATATTTTGTGATTAAGGAGTATTTTTTCAAATCTTCTAACATACTATCGGAGCAAAACACTACAGAATTCATATCAATAAATATAGCTCTTTTGATTCTTCTTCCTTCCGAATCATACATACCTCTCCAATTAATAAAAGAGTCCGAAATCATTGCATAAGCAGGTATGTAAGAAATAGTTTTGTCAAAATTTTGCACCTTGACTGTTGTGAGTGTAATTTCAAGTACATCTCCATCTGCTTGATATTTTGGCATAGTAATCCAATCACCCGGACGAGCCATATCGTTGGCAGAAAGCTGTATGCCTGCAACAAGTCCCAAAAGTGTATCTTTAAATACTAACATTAAAACAGCACTTACTGCTCCAAGTCCTGTAAGAAAATAAAGGGGCGATTTTCCCAAAATATATGCCAATATTAATATGCCCGCAATAAACGACAAGATTACTTTAATAAGTTGAATATAACCTTTGATAGGCTTGTAACTCGCAATATTCCACTCATTGTATATGTCGTTAAAAGATGTCAATAAGGCAAATAAAGATAATAATATTGCCAATATGATATAGATTTGAGCAGTTGCTGTTAAAAACAATATCCAACCGGGAGAATACGGAATAGCATAAGGCAGTAATTGTATTATAATCACACCCGGAATAATATATGCTAAGCGACTAAAAAACTTATTTGAAAATAATTTATCATCCCACTTATTCCTAGTTTTACTTACAATTACTCCCATAGCTTTAACTAATATAAACTTTGCCAAATAAAAAGAAATAAAACATAAAGCTACAAGCGTTGCCAAGCTAAACAAGTCTCTGAAAAAAAATATAAAATTCTCAGGAAATGATAAATATTCGAGAAATTTTTGTAATTTATTTGAAATCCAAAAGGAATTCTCATATTCTATGGTAAACTGAGCAAAATATAACATAATCAGTTTTTTTTTTTTGCAAATATATATAAATTTAAGCAAATTTGGATTGTGCAAACATCATTAAACGCTTAATCAAATAACTCAAAGCCACAATTGTTAAATTGTTTTTTTAAAGACTTATTAAATTTTGTATTTTTGCATTTCATAACATAATTATTTAATTGTTTATATGGCTAACATAGTACAGTTTTCTGAAGCTTCTTCTCTTGGTATTCATGCAATGGTTATAATAGCCAAAGCAAAAACGATAATGAATGCAACTACCATTGCTAATATGACTTGTGCAAGTAGAAATCATTTAGCTAAGGTTATGCTAATACTTGTAAAAAATGGATATGTAAAATCATTAAGAGGTCCTTCGGGCGGCTTTTTATTAGCTAAAAACCCGACAGAAATATCATTACTTGACATTTATGAAACTATTGAAGGTAAGCTGGAAATAACAAGTTGTGCAGCCAACAACACTGTATGTCCGTTTGACAAATGTATTGTTGATAATTTGGTTCAAAAAGTAACTAAAGAAATTAAAACATATTTAAGCAGTAAAACTTTAAATGATTATATATAAATCACAACTATCAATTGAATATCAGTAACTTAAAAATTTAACAAGTAGTTTTTGATACTTGTAGTAGTAATTTAGATAATTTTGCAAGTGATAACTTATTAAAGTTTTGCATTTTCAATGACATACCAAGCTACAGTTGATTATATTTTCGACAAACTTCCAATGTACCAAAGAGTTGGATTTCCTGCATATAAAAATAATCTCGATAATACAATCAAACTTATGGAGCTTGCAGGAAATCCTGAAAGTAAATTTAAAAGCATTCATATTGCAGGCACCAATGGCAAAGGCTCAACTTCGGCAATGATTTGTTCAATTCTGCAAGAAAGTAATTTAAAAGTTGGCTTATATACCTCCCCTCACCTTATCGATTTTAGAGAAAGAATAAAAATCAACGGAAAAGTAGTTCCTGAAAATTATGTAATTAGTTTTATAGAAGAACATAAAGAAAACATTGAATTATTGCAGCCATCTTTTTTTGAAATATCTGTTGCTATGGCTTTTTCTTGGTTTGCCGAACAAAAAGTAGATATTGCAGTTATTGAAACAGGCATGGGTGGGCGACTTGATTCAACAAATGTTATCATTCCAATTTTATCTATAATTACAAATATCGGCTATGACCATACTCTGTTTTTAGGAGATACTAAAAGCAAAATTGCCAATGAAAAAGCAGGAATAATCAAAAATAATGTTCCTATTGTTATTGGCGAATATGATGACGAAACTTTTCCAATTTTTAAAAAACATGCTGAAGAAAAAAACAATAAAATAACTTTTGCTGACAAAGACTACATTTTTCGCCCAAATTATTCCGAACAATTAACATTAAAAGGAGATATATTTAAGAATAATAAGTTATTTTATGAAAATATAGAATGTCCGCTAAATGGAATTTACCAACAAAAAAATATTTTAACTGCCATAGCAGCGACAGAATATTTAAAAGAATATATTTCAAAACAACAAATAATTGATGGATTGAAAAATGTTGTAAATAATACCGGAATTAGAGGTCGTTGGGAGAAAATCAACAATTGCCCGAAAGTAATTTGTGATGTTGGTCATAACTTAGAAGGCTTTGCATACACATTTAAACAATTGCTCAACACAAAATATCAAAACCTACACATGGTTTTCGGAACAAATAATGATAAAAATTTAGATGAACTTTTTCAGATACTTCCCACAGATGCTATTTACTACTTTTGTCAGGCAAATATTCCGCGTGCTTTAGCATACGAAGTACTTCTTGCTACGGCAAATAGATATAAGCTAAATGCACAAGGATATAAAAATGTTGTTGAAGCTTATAGAGCTGCTCTAAAAAGTGCTGATGATGAAGATTTAATATTTGTTGGTGGAAGCACATTTGTTGTTGGAGAGGTTTTAGCGTCAATTTAAATTATTAAAATATGTCAAAACACACTATACAATACAAAATTAAGTCTTCTTTAAAAGAAATTGGATACACTGGACTATTTCATTGCGATAAGTTGCACACAACGCTATACGCCACAGATGCTTCCGCATACAGAGAAATGCCACTTGCAGTTGCTTATCCAAAAACTGATGATGATATTATAGCTTTAATTAAAATTGCCAAAGAATATAAAACAACTTTAATACCGCGAACTGCAGGCACTTCTCTTGCCGGACAAGTTGTAGGAAACGGAATTGTAGTTGATGTTTCAAAGCATTTCACTAAGATATTGTCAATTAATACCGAAAACAAGACAGTTACTGTACAAGCAGGTGTTATTCTTGACGAATTGAACATGGCATTAAAACCACATAACTTATTTTTCGGACCAGAAACTTCTACATCAAACAGATGTATGATTGGCGGAATGATTGGAAATAATGCTTGTGGCGCACATTCTTTAATTTATGGAAGTACAAGAGACCATCTGTTAGGAGTTAAAACAATTTTATCTGACGGTTCAAAAGTTGAATTTAAAGAAATTTCAAATGAAGAATTGATTGAAAAAACACAAAAACAAACTCTTGAAGGAAGCATTTACAAACACATATACACAAGTCTAAGTAGCAATGAATTACAAACAGAAATTAACAACCAATTTCCTGATAAAAACATTAAAAGAAGGAATACAGGTTATGCCATAGATATTTTACTTGACACTCAAGCTTTTAATCAAGGTGGAGAAAAGTTTAATTTGGCAAAACTAATTGCCGGTTCAGAAGGAACACTCGCATTTATCACTGAAGCCACTCTTCAACTAGTTGATTTACCTCTAAGCAAAAAACTACTTATTTGCGTACATTTCAACACATTAGAAAAATCACTTAATGCAAATCTTCTGGCTCTCAAACATTATCCTGATTCTGTCGAATTAATGGATAAACCAATCCTTGACCTAACCAAAGAAAATCAAACACAAAACAAAAATAGATTTTTTGTACAAGGCGACCCCGGTGCAATATTAATTATTGAATTAAGCGACACAAATCAAGAAACATTAGAAAAGCGAGCAAATACTTTAATTGAAGACTTAAAAGCTCAAAACTATGGTTACCACTACCCTATCATTTGGGAAAAAGACATCAAAAAAGTGTGGGATTTGCGTAAAGCCGGACTTGGAGTACTTTCAAATATGTCGGGTGATGCCAAGCCAGTTCCTGTTGTTGAAGACACCGCAGTAAGTCCCGAAAAACTACCAGCATACATTAAAGACTTTAAGCAAATGCTTGATAAATACAATCTTTCTTGCGTATATTATGCTCATGTAGGTACTGGAGAACTACACTTGCGTCCCATTTTGAACCTAAAAACAAAAGAAGATGTAATTAAATTTAAAAATGTTGCTTATGATACCGCTTGCCTTGTGAAAAAATATAAAGGA
>CAZKDV010000091.1:0-9887 GCA_964551645.1 uncultured Bacteroidales bacterium
TCAATTCATTTTCATCATACCAACCTGCATAAGTAGTTAAATTACTCTGAGGATCAACATCTACAACTAACACTCTTTTTCCTTGTTTAGCCAATGCTACTCCAAGATTAAATGTTGTTGTGGTCTTACCAACTCCTCCTTTCTGATTTGCTATTGCAATAACTTTTCCCATTTTATATTGTGAAATATTTTATTTGTTTAATACATACAAAAACACACTTCAGCTTATGACTGAAGTTGTTAAATAAGTTATATTTACAGCTACACTATTATTCTTCAGCGTTTTTTGATTCTGAAGAGTTATAATCAACACTGTCTTTTTTCTCAAAAGACAAATCATCTTCAGACTGATTTATATAGTTTAGTGCATCTGTCAATCCTTCAGTAAATTTTTCAAAATCTTCTTTGTAAAGAAATATTTTGTGCTTTTCAAAATGAAAATTGCCTTCTTCTTTAAAGATTTTTTTGCTTTCAGTAATTGTTAAAAATAATTCTCCTTTTCGAGTGCTTCTGACATCAAAAAAATATGTTCTTCTGCCGGCTCTTACTGAGTTTGAATAAATCTCATCATTCTCACTTTTTTTGTAATCGTCTTCTAAATTCATAATTGTTTTTCACTTTAAATCCAATGCAAAGATATGAATTATCTTATAATTATAAACTGATAAAATTCATTCAAAATTATTTTCAAAAAGAAATGCAAATTAATATATGGTATCTTTAACTATAATACCGTGTTTATTGTAAAATATCCATTTGCCATGAGGTTCTCCATTTTTGTATGTCCCAGTATAAAATAAGGCTCCATTGGGGTGAAATACTCGCTTTTTGCCCGTTTCTATGCCATTTTCATATTTTCCTTCGCTCCAAACTTTGCCATCTTCATACCAATATGTCCAAACTCCATGTTTTAAGTTGTTTTTATATTTTCCTTCGTACATTTTATTTCCATCTTCATAAAAACTAAATTCGGAAATTAAATATTTAATATTATTATTTTCAGTATAATATCTAACAACTTTTTCATTTCCATTTGGATATATTTCTTCAACTACTTTAATTTCTTTGCTTTGTGAGCAAGAAAAAATGATGAAAGAAATCAATAAAATGAGATAGGATAGATTTTTTGAAATAATATTATTTTTCACTTTTATTCTTTTTGTAGTTGCTATTTAATTGTGTAACAATTATTTCAGTAATATCATGTTTGCTATCAGCATATAAAATGCCTGCTCCTTGTGTATATCCTAATACATAATCAAAATCATATTCGCTTTTAATGTTTGAAATCATATTTGTTATTGAATCTAATATTTGCTTAGACATATTGTATTCCATCTCTGCAATTTGATTTGTATAAATTTCACTTAATTGCATTAAACTTTGTTGTTGTTGACCAAGATTTTCTTCTGTTTTACGGGCATCATCATAACTAATATTTCCTGTTTCAACTTTCTTTTGATAATTTGAAAATTGATTTTGGAGTGATTGTTCTTTTTGTTTGAGCTCATTTGACAAACGAATTGTTTCTGTTTCAATTTTTCCTTTCAAATCGTGAAATAAAAGATATTGAGACATTAATGAATCTGAGTTTACATAAGCAATTGATAATGTTCCTGCTTCTTTTGGAGCATATTTTTGTTTATTCGGTTTTTGAAAAAATAAAAAACACAGTATTCCTATCAATAATATAATTATTGTAATATTGAAAAATAATTGGCAATTAGTTTTCTTTGCTTTGTTTTTTTCTATTTTTTCTATTTGATTAAAATTTTCGTTTTGTGTAGTGTCCATAAAATTAAATAATTATAGTTTTTGCAAAAATACAAAACTATAAACAATATGTACTATCAAAAAAATGAAGACAGTATGTTGTTTTTTAGTAAATAATAAATCGTTTTAATTTCCGATATCAGATATAAACTTAATTCTCATTAGTCTTACTTCTTCTTCTGTGTATTCATTTTCTCCCAGAGCCACAAGTGCTTCTGCAACTGAATCAGTTTCAGCTTGAGCAAAATATTCATAAATTTCTTCTTGATGATACTCATCAATATATTCTTCAATGTAGTAGTTCAAATTTACTTTTGTTCCGCTTGAAACAATTCGTTCAATTTCATCTAATAGTTCGTCAAAATCAAGATTTTTAGCTATAGCAATTTCTTCTAATGGAAGTTTTTTATCAATGTTTTGTATAATAAAGACCTTTAAGCCAGATTTGTTGATAACTGACTTAACAACCACATCATTTGGACGAACAATTTCATGTTCTTCAACATATTCTTTAATTAGTTCAACAAAAGGTTGTCCATATTTTTGCGCCTTCCCTAATCCGACACCAACAATATTTTTCATTTCTTCAAGATTAATAGGGTATTGGATAGCCATGTCTTCGAGTGATGGATCTTGAAAAACTACAAATGGAGGAATGTTTTCCTTTCTAGCCATTTCTTTTCTTAAATCTTTAAGCAGAGTAAATAGCATTTTGTCTGTTCCACTGCCTTTTTGCATGCCTCCAATAAAATCAACATCTTCATCATCTGAATCGTAATCATGATCTTTTGTCATCATTATATCGTATGGAGATTTTAAGAATTTTTTACCTTCTTCGCCAAGTTTGATTACACCATAATTTTCGATGTCTTTTTTTATAAACTTAACAAGAAACATTTGTCTTATTATGGAGTTCCAAAGTTTTTCATCTTCATCCATGCCGGTTTCAAAACACTCATAATCCTTAGTTTTAGAATTATTCAATGGACCTGTAACTTTGCCCATAATAATACTAATAAGTTGTTTTGCTTTGAATTGTTCTTTAGTTTCTTTGACAGCACTAAGTATGATTAATACATGTTCTCTAGCCTCAAATTTAACTTTTGGGTGATTGCAATTATCGCATGAGCTACAGTTTTCTTGTTCGTATGCTTCTCCAAAATAATGTAAAAGAATTTTCCTTCTACAAACAGAAGATTCGGCATAAGCCATAACTTCTTGAAGTAGTTGATGTGCTATTTCTTGTTCAGCTACGGGTTTGTTTTTAGAGAATTTATCAAGTTTATTAATGTCGTCATAACTATAATAGCTTATACATTTTCCTTCACCACCATCTCTGCCTGAACGACCTGTTTCTTGGTAAAAACTTTCAAGGCTTTTGGGCATATCGTGGTGAATAATGAACCTAACATCAGGTTTATCAATGCCCATACCGAATGCTATTGTAGCAACAATTATTTCAACTTCTTCCATCAAGAACATATCTTGATTTCTTGATCGCATTTGAGAGTCAAGCCCTGCATGATATGGTAATGCACGAATTCCATTAACTTGCAGAATTTCGGCTAATTCCTCAACTTTTTTTCTACTCAAACAATAAACAATACCCGATTTTCCTGAGTTATTTTTTATAAACTGTATAATATCTTTAAAAACATCTTTGGTTTTTAATCTAACTTCATAATATAAATTTGAGCGATTGAATGATGATTTAAAGATATTTGCATCAGTCATTTTAAGATTTTTCAGAATGTCTTGTTGTACCTTAGGAGTTGCAGTTGCTGTAAGTGCAATAATAGGAGACTTTTTGCCAATAGTTTCAATGATTGGTCTGATCCTTCTATATTCTGGACGAAAATCATGTCCCCATTCCGAGATGCAATGTGCTTCATCTATTGCGTAAAAAGATATATCAATATCTTTCAAAAATAGAACATTATCTTCTTTCGTAAGTGATTCAGGAGCAAGATATAATAATTTAGTTTTGCCTGATAATAAATCTTCTTTTACAGTTTGAATTTCTGCTTTAGTTAAAGTTGAGTTTAATACATGAGCAATACCTGTATCTGTCCCGAAATTTCTCATTGAGTCAACTTGATTTTTCATTAACGCAATAAGTGGTGAAATTATAATAGCAACACCTGGGCTAATAAGAGCAGGAAGTTGATAACACATTGATTTTCCTCCACCCGTAGGCATGATAACAAATGTGTCATTCCCATTCAGTAAGCTTTTAATGATAATTTCCTGATTATCTTTGAACTTATCAAAACCAAAAGTTTTTTTTAATTCTTGGTGCAAATCCACCCCTTTAATCATACTCATATTTATTTATAATTTTTTGTAGTTACTTTTAATGCTTCTTTATTGCAAACTTAAAGTAATATTTTATAATAATCCAAGAATTTGTAGTAAAAATTTTTCAAATAGAAAAATGTTAAAAAATCTTATGCGAACTTGAATTATGTTGTTTGTTTTTAAAATATGGTATTTTCTCAATATTAATACATGTTAGTAAAGCAAAAAAGAGAAATGGATATCCAATTATTTTATATCTAACTATAGCCCCTAAAACGGGAGTTCCAATACCCACAAGAATAAAAAATAGAATACAAAAAAATAATGAAATCAGGAATAAGTGTTTAGTAATATCCTTTTTATTGAAATAAAACAACATAATAATAATCAATAGTATAATGATGAAATTTTCGATAGCAGCAGGATACATCATAATTGAAGAGCATTCCCAAATAAATGGTCTGAATAATACATTTACAATTGCCATTGGAGTTGCCGACATAAAACTAAGAATATTTGGCTCTAAAGTTTGCATATTAATTAAACTGCCTGCTCCAATAAATTGTGCGTAGTGTATAAAATCAGCTTGTTTTCTAATAAATGCTTGAACAAAGTTGTGATTAGGAGATATATGATGAAAGTTCCAAATGAAAAATAAATAAATAGAGATAATACTTGCGTATCCAATGTACCTTTTTAATGTTGAGGTGTTTTTAAATATTAATCTTGCTAACAAAATAGGAACTAAAACAAAAAAAGCATATACTTTAATGTAGGTCATAAAATATAAAAATATGATAGCAAATAATAAAAATTTACTTTGCTTAGATTGAATATATTTTTTTGAAAAAAACATAAAACCACCTAAAACAAATAGCAATATTGTCTCTTTTGTAATACTGCTTGTCCAAAAAAGGAGGGAAGGGAAAAATAAGACGAGATAAAATAGTATTTTGTTTTTACGGTCATTATCGCTTTCAAAAGTTTTGAGCAACCATAATGAACCTATAAAACCTAATATTAAAAAGAATAATTTGTGTACAAAAATTTCATTATTTGAGATAAGCAAAAATAGTGCATTTAGTCGTATCATTGTTCTATTATCATTTTTGATGAAAGTTTCAAATGACTCGAACCAATTATCCATTCTGAGATAATAGTTTTCAGTAATGATATTAGAATTGTCATTAATACCGGTAAGCATTTTAAGATAATCTACAGTATTATTATTGACTGCTTCATGCATTATTAGTGCATCATCATAATATCTGAACATATCAATTTCTTTTCTAACAGTATAATATTCCGTATAAATAAGATAGAAAATAATTGAAGCAACTACTTTAATAGTAAAAGCAATAATAATTTCGCTTTTGTGAATGTTTTTGTAATTAAAAAAAGGACTTTTAAAAAGAATAATATAGAATATAAAGAGATACAGCAAAGCAAGCATATCTTATTTTTCTATTTATTAGATGCTTTTTCAATCCACTTTCGTGCCGCTACAAATGCTATTATCCATGGTGATATGATGTCAGATTTGTCATAATAAACTCCCCACTGCCATGGGAATAATGAGCGTTCAATATGAGGCATTATTGCTAAATGTCTGCCATCGTCAGAGCATAAGCCAGCTGCTGTATAATCTGATCCATTCGGGTTGCCAGGATATTCTGCGTAAGAATATTTCATTGGAATATTATATTTGTTTTCATCAAAAGGTAATGAAAATTTCCCTTCTCCGTGTGCAATCCAAACACCTAATTTTGAGCCTTCAAGCGAATTAAGCATAATGCTATTGTTTTTTGGAATATCAACGCTTAAAAATGCAGATTCAAATTTTCTCGAATCATTATGTAACATTTTTGGAGCATTAGCGCTGTTAGATGTAATAAGTTCCAATTCTATCATCAATTGACAGCCATTACATACGCCTAAGCTAAGTGTGTCTGGTCTTGCATAAAAATTGTCTAATGCTTTTTTTGTATTTTCATTATACAAGAAAGTGCCTGCCCATCCTTTTGCTGAACCGAGTACATCAGAATTACTGAAACCACCAACAAAAACAATCATACTAATGTCTTCAAGTGTTTCTTGTCCAGATATTAAATCAGTCATGTGAACATCTTTCACATCAAAACCTGCATAATAAAGTGCATAAGCCATTTCTCTATCTCCATTTGAGCCTTTTTCTCTAATAATAGCTGACTTAGGTCGTTTTGTTTTTGCTTGTAGGTTTGTTTTAGTTAAATTTTCTTTGATATTGTTCCAGTTTTGTGGAAATATGAAATCAAGAGCTTGATTTTTATAGTTGTCAAATCTTTGTTTTGCTAATGCAGGCTGGGTTTGTTTAGTATCCATTGTATATGAAATTCCATACCAAATATCTCTCCAATGTGAAATATCGAAATGTTCATATTGTTCATTTTTAATAATTTTTAAAATTGCTTGGTCAATAACTTTTCCTATTACATAAAATTTTATATCCTTTTCTATAAGTTTATCAACAACTGCCTTTGAATGGTTGGTTTGAATTAAAACGCCAGGACTTTCATTAAACATCAATTTAATAATGTCTTGTTCTTCAATTTCAGCAAGGTTTATATCTAAGCCAATGTTAGGATTTGGGAAGCACATTTCAAGCAAAGCAGTTATCATACCGCCGGCACTAATATCGTGTCCTGCTAAAATATATTCGGATTTAATAAAATCTTGAATTAGATTAAAAACTTTGCTAAAGTAGTTTGCATCAGATACATAAGGAGCTTCATCGCCAATTGCGTTAAGCGTTTGATATAAGCTACTGCCGCCGAGTGCAAATTTATCTTTGGTAAACCGAACAAAAATGAGAGATGAGTTATTGACATGTTTTAAGTATGGTTGAACTGTTTGTTTAACATCTTCAACTTCAGCAACAGCAGAAACAATTACGGTTCCGGGAGCAATTACTTTTTTTCCGTCAGGATACTGTTGAGTCATAAACAAGGAGTCTTTTCCTGTTGGAACAGAGATTCCAAGTTCAATCGCAAAATCACTTAATCCTTTAACAGCTTGATATAGTCTTGTTGCTTCGCCTTGGCTATTTGATGACCACATCCAATTAGCACTTAAAGCTACACCTGAAAGTCCATGTTTTAATGGAGCCCACACAAGATTCGTAAGAGCTTCAGCAACGGCAAGAATACTACCTGCTTCGGCTTTTATTAATCCAGGAATAGGAGCATGTCCAATTGAAGTAGCAATGCCAGAAGTTCCATTATAATCTATTGCATTTATTCCTAAATTATTCAAAGGCAATTGTAATGGACCGGTATTTTGTTGTAAAGCAACTTTTCCACTAACAGAACGGTCAACCTTGTTAGTTAGCCAGTCTTTACAGCCAACACTTTCCAAAGTAAGCACATTTTCCAAGTATTCATTGAATGATTCAAGAGAATATGTTGGTTCGGCAAATTTTTTCGAAACATTTTTATCATTAATAACAGTATTGATTTTTAATCCTAACAAATCATTGACTTCAAGATTAATTGGTTGAATGTTTTGGTGGTTCTCAAATACTAATTGATTGTCATTTGTTGCTTTACCAACTGCATAAATTGGGGCTTTTTCTCTATTTGCAATTTTCGATAGATATTCAAAATCAGATTTATCAATAAGCAAACCCATTCTTTCTTGAGATTCGTTACAAATAATTTCTTTGTCTGATAAGCTAGGGTCTCCAATAGGTAGTTTTGTAATGTCAATCACGCCACCAGTTGTTTCTATAAGTTCAGAAAAGCAATTTAGATGTCCTCCAGCTCCGTGGTCATGAATAGAAATAATCTTATTATCGTCTGACTCTACCATTGCTCTGATTACATTGAAAATTCGTTTTTGTAATTCAGGATTTGCACGCTGAACTGCATTAAGTTCAATTTTTTCTGATAATTCTCCTGTATTAATTGAAGATACTGCACCACCACCCATACCAATACGATAGTTGTCTCCTCCTAAAAGTACAATTAAATCATCTGGTGTAACATCATGTTTTTTTGCATATTTGTCTAAGGTGTATCCAATACCACCTGCGAGCATAATAACTTTATCAAATCCGAAAAACTCATCATTTTCACTATGTTCAAAAGTAAGAACACTTCCGCAAATAAGAGGTTGTCCAAACTTATTTCCGAAATCACTTGCTCCGTTTGATGCAGTAACAAGAATTTCATCAGGCGATTTATATATCCATGGGCGAGCTTCTACCTTGTTTTGCCAACTATTGTCTTTCACTCTTGAATATGAAGTGCAATAAACTGCTGTTCCGGATAAGGGAATACTGCCTATGCCTCCTGCCATTCTGTCTCTAATTTCACCACCACTACCTGTTGAAGCACCATAAAAAGGTTCAACTGTTGTTGGAAAGTTATGCGTTTCGGCTTTAAGAGAAATTACAGTATTTACGTCTTTTTCAATAAAAAAACTTGCTTGATCATTTTGATTTACGGTAAATAATATTGCTTGTGGACCTTTAATAAAAGCGACATTATCTTTGTAAGCAGAAATTATATATTTAGGATTTAGGGCTGAAGTTTTTTTTATTAAATCGAATAGACTGAATTCTTGTTTTTCGTTATCTATAATGAAAGTTCCATTAAAAATCTTGTGTCTGCAATGCTCCGAGTTTACTTGTGAAAAACCATAAACTTCTGAATCGGTTAAGCTACGACCTAATTTTTTGCTTAAATTTTGAAGATATTGAATTTCTTCAGTATTGAGAGCAAGTCCGTATTCTTTGTTGTAATTGGCGATATTATCAATGAATTTGACACTTTCAGCCTTTTTGTTTATCTTAAAAAGATCTTGCCCAAGATGTGTATATTTAGCATACAACAACTTATCGTAATCAAGATTAGGATTTTTGCATGTTGTGAATGTTTCAATTCTGTCAATTATTGTGATATTCATAAGGGTGCAAATATCAACAGCATTTGTACTCCATGGAGTAATTAATTCGCTTCGTGAGCCAATAAAACAACCATTAATTTCGAGTTCTTTACAAAGTTTTGCTCCATCAAATAGCCATTCGAGTTTTTCAATGGTTTTTGAATCAGGCGTAGCTGTGAATGAAACAGCAAATAATTTTGGTTCTTGAATAAAAAATCTAATCATAAGAATAATAATTTTTACAATTTATCAATCACTAAGAAAAATAAATCTATTTGTGTAAGCAGGAATAACTTTATTATTGACTCTATCAAAAGTCATATATTCCTTAGTTTGATTTGCTTTTTTATAATTGAAAAATATAAATTGATTCATAAAAAAATCAAATAGATATTGTGAATGTTTTAAACTTGCATTTTTCGCCATATTGACAAAATCATTTTCAATTATAGGATAAAAAGAATAGTCGTATTTGTATAATCTTTCATTTCTATTGTATGTAAATTTTCCTTTAAGCATGTCTGCCATATTGAAAGAGGAGAAAAAATTATATTCTGGCATACTATCATTGTTTATAGGAGACAGTTCCAACCAAACATTCATTTCGTAATCAGACAAAATAGTATCATAAGTTATATAATAATCGCTAAAGTATAAGTCATCAGTAAAGATATATCGATACTCTTCAAAAGTTATCTGTTTTATAAGCAGTTGCCACGATGGTTTTCCGAGAGAGAAAAATTCAGAAATGTTTTGTTCCGTATATGTTTGAAAGCCTATTTGTTTCAATTCGGCAATCAAAGTAGAATCGTAAATTGTTTTAAGTTTGTGTAAAGTAGTGTTATCTACTAATTTGTCAATTAATGGTGGTTTGTTTTGCATCAAACTATCAA
>CAZKDV010000092.1:0-9325 GCA_964551645.1 uncultured Bacteroidales bacterium
TATGATTATATATTTTTATCAAATAAATAGTCTTAAATGTAAATCATTTTGGTATAAAACAAGTAAATCTGAGAAATACAGATTTAATTGATGTTCCTCTTTTAGGAATAAATATTGACAAATACTTCATGCCTTCTGTTGCAAATATTATTGGAACCGACTTATCAAGATACAAACTTGTTAATAAAAATAAATTTGCATGTAATAGAATGCACGTAGGTAGAGACAATAGAATACCTATCGCTATCTCTGAAAGTGAAACTCCTTTTATGGTTTCACCTGCTTACGATGTTTTTAAAATAAAAGATGAAAACTTATTAAATCCACATTACTTAATGATGTGGTTTCAAAGAAAAGAATTTGATAGAGAATGTACTTTTCATACCGATGCTGATGTTAGAGGTGGGTTAACTTGGGAAGATTTTTGCGATATGAAACTCCCCGTCCCTCCCATTTCCGAACAACATAAAATTGTAGCCGAATACCAAACCATAGAAAATAAAATAAAAGTAAACCAGCAAATTTGCCAAAAATTAGAAGCCACCGTACAAGCCATTTATAAAGAATGGTTTGTGGAGTTTAATTTCCCAGATGAAGAAGGAAAACCCTATAAAGATAACGGCGGAAAAATGAGCTGGAACGAGGAATTAGAAAAAGAAGTGCCGGAGGGATGGGAAATGAAGGAGTTAAATGAAATTTGTGAAATTAAAGCTGGAGGAGATAAACCACAACAATTTTCAGAATTTAAAACAAAAGAATTTAATATTCCTATTTTTTCAAATGGAATTATAAATGAAGGTTTATATGGTTTTACAAATAAAGCAAACTTTGAAAAAGGAAGTACTACTATCTCAGCGAGAGGAACAATAGGTTATTGTGTTTTGCGAAATGAGGATTTTGATGCAATAGTTAGATTGTTAGTGCTCAAGCCAAAACTGAATAATTTCTCTATTTACTTGTGGCATACTTTGCAAAAAATAGAATTTGCAGATTCTGGGTCTGTACAAAAGCAATTAACTATCCCTCAAATATCGAAAGTTCAAATGTTATTTCCTAAGGTAAACATTGTAAGTAAGTACGAATATATTTCAAATAAGTTTTATAAAATTATCGAAAAGAATAATATAGAGAACCAAAAACTCACAGAATTAAAGTCTTTGTTATTGGCAAGGATGGTGAAATAAAAAATATAGAATTATGAAAGCATTATCACGTTTTAATCGAATTTTTGATAATAAAGGCAACATCGGTCCCATTGCTGAAAAATCAAAACGAAATTTTGAACTTATTTTAAATCATAAAATTTCAAAAACGGAGCGAGTTTATAATTTTTGTATTGGGCATGCATTTAGAAATATAGATAAGTCATTATTCAAATTTGAATTGAATGAAACTTCGAGGCAAATGGAAGCTACACAATACAAATCACTGCTTAAAGAGAATTTTGTTTTTGAAAAACAATTGCTCGAAATTATTACAGCCATTAGGGATTGTAACAGTCATTATGTCCACACTTTCGATAGACTTAAACTTTTAAACGACACTAATTTACTGACCTTTATAAAAGAGGCTTTTGAATTTTCTGTAATTGTGAATTATATTAAAGAAAAAGAAAGTTCTTTTTCTGATTTTAAGAAAAATAAGCTTGTTAATTATCTTGTAAATAAGTTTTTTCCTAATAAAAAATATCAAAAAAGAGAGAGAGAATCTTTCTTGAAATTAAATCTCAACCAAGCTATTGAATACCTCCTTTTTATTGAAGTGAATGAAGAAAAAGAATGGAAAATAAATAAAGAATATTACGTTTTTAGCATAAAACGAGGAAAATATCTATCGCACGAGGGACAACTATTTGTCTTGGCTTTATTTTTATATAAAAATGAAGCTGAACAGCTTATATCAAGAATAAGTGGTTTTAAAAGAAGTGAAGATAAGTTCCATTATAAAAGAGATATATTTACTTTCTTTTCAAAAAAATATTCCAGTCAAGATATTCATAGTGAAGAAAAATATCTCATAAGATTTAGAGATATAATTCAATATTTGAATCGTTATCCCACTGTTTGGAATCCTTATATTGAGCCTAAACGTACTTGTCCAGAAATGCTTGATGCATTGGAAAAACATATTATTGAAAAAGAAATTTTTCGTTCTTTCCCAACCTATACAAATAAACCCGAAAGAGATAGATTTTTAGCTTTTGCTATAAATAATCTATTTACGGATAAATTATATTTATTCAATTTTGAAAACCTGAATTTTTCAAATAAAGAAATTGAGAGGTTTAATTATGAAATAGATATTTCTCCTGAATTAAAAGATATAGATGCAAAAATTAAAAGAATAGGATTTGTAAACAAAAACACTAAAGAGTTTAGAGAAAAAGGAAAATTACAAAAAAGAAAAAAAGAACTCAAAGAAGAAAACAACCCTATAAAAGAAAAATTAATTGAACGTATTGAAAAAGAAATACTTATAAAATCATATGGAAGAAACATTGATAGGTTTATGAGTTTTGCCATTAGGTTTTTAGCAGAAGAAAATTATTTCGGCAAAGAAGCAAAATTTAAACTATATAAATTCTATTCAAGTGATGAGCAAAACGACTTTTTAAATACTTTATCACAGAAAGAAAAAGACAAACTGAAATACCACAATAGCAGAATTGTACATTATTGTACTTATAGACAACATATGGAAAAATATCCAGACTGGGATACACCTTTTGTTGTTCAAAATAATGCCATTCAAGCTATTCTAAAATTTGAGCAAAACGATGAAAAGTTGTTCTCTTTTCAAAGAAACTTAATAATATATTTTTTAGAAGATGCATTTTACAATATTGAATCTGATGGTATTAAGAATAAAGGAAAATTACTTCTAAAGAAATATTACTATGAAAGCTTATTAGTCGATTTTAAAAAGGCAAAAAACAGCTTGTCAAAAAACAACATAACAACTCTACACAGAAAATTACTACCCAAAAGGTTGTTATATAACTATCAAAAACCGCAGAGAGATTCAAACTTTGTTGAAGAAAATCCATTAAAAAAAATACTTATACAAACCAAAGAACAAGAAAAGCGTTACAACTTAATGTTAGAAAAAGCAAACAGATTAGGTTTAAAAGATGAGTTTCTTGTTAAAAATAAAGGAAAGCAATTTAAACTTAGGTTTATAAAAAAGGCATGGCATATTATGTATTTTAAAGATATATATTTAGGTCAGTCTGCGTTACGTGGGCATCATAAATCACTTCATATCACAAAAGAAGAATTTAATGATTTCTCAAAATGGATGTATGTCTTTGACGAAGTTCCGCAATATAAGACTTATCTTAGAGAACTTTTGGAACAAAAGAACTTTTTTGATAATAATGAATTTAAAACTCTTTTTGATACAAGTGAAACGCTTGAAAAGATGTATGCATTAACAAAAGAGAAATTTCAAAATTATATAAATTCTATTTCTAATACAGCTAAAGTAATTGGAGGTGTAGAAAATTATGAACATATTCTTGCAAAAGATATTGTTTATATCAATTTATCACATTTTATTAATTTTATTTCACAGGAGAAAATAATAGAGAAGAATGGGAATAAAATTAATTTCATAGCAACAGAAAATGTAAAATACTTAGTACCAGAATATTATTACCAAGAAAAAATTGCCAATAATGATTTTAAAGAAAATAAAAAACTTTTCAATAAATTAAGAAAAATAAAGTTGGAAGACGCTTTGTTGTACGAGCTTGCATTTAAATATTTACATGTGGACAAAAGTATAAGTTCCACCGCAAAAAATAATGTTGACACCTTGTTGACCTCTTCAATAACCTATCAAATTAAGAATGCAAATAATGAAGATTTATATGTTTTAAGAGTTCCTTTTAATCGATTAGAAATATTAGCTGTTCTAATTCAACATAAAACTGACCAGCAAGAAACTCCCAAAAATAGAAAGACAAGTTTTTTAGGAAATCTATATAAGTATCTTATGGACTATAAAAGTAAATCAGGCGATATAAAGATTATAGCTTCTGATTTCCAGAATTCAAAAACAATAAGTTTTGAAGATTTGAATAAAATAAACAACGAGATTATAGCTTCTTCTGTAAAAATGTCTATTGTTTTGATGGAACTAGAAAAGTTTTATATTTTAAAGTACAAAACTTTGATAGCCGCTAATGATAATCATATTAAAGTAAAAGAAATTAAAAACAATAATGCTAAAAGCGTAATAAACAACTATTTAAGCTCTAAGGATAGAAACAAAGTATTCCACTTTGGAGTTCCTGATAAGAACTATAATGAAATAATAGAAGAAATTGAAAGAAAGTTTATTGAAAAAGAAATTGATAAAACAAAAATTAATTCTTTTGACGATTTGGATTCAAATATCAAAACTGTATGCAAAGAATTGATGGAGCATACATTGAGTGATAAATGTAGAAAGAGGCAAAACAGTACTAAAGAGGAAAATGATAGGGAATTTGAAAAAAGATATTATAAAGAAAAAATAAAATAAATTATTAAACATTCGTTCTTTGACATAAAAAGTAATTGTATTTAAGCAGAAAATAACAATACTTATCTGAAAAATAGGGTATTACATCTTTCATGTTGTAACTGCTCTTATTTTGAAGGGTAAACACAACGAAAAATAATCATCTTCGGCTTGAACATAGGTTGTAACTGCTCTTATTTTGAAGGGTAAACACAACAATGTTATAATAGCAACTTCAACTCCCAATGTTGTAACTGCTCTTATTTTGAAGGGTAAACACAACACACTGCATTGTGGTCAGATATTAAGATTGTTGTAACTGCTCTTATTTTGAAGGGTAAACACAACCTTTTCCACATCATTGCCGAAGTGTTCACGGTTGTAACTGCTCTTATTTTGAAGGGTAAACACAACTACAAATCCTCCGGTACGCCTCAAGAGCGAGTTGTAACTGCTCTTATTTTGAAGGGTAAACACAACTAAAACAGGTTCGGCATCTATCCAAGAGGAGTTGTAACTGCTCTTATTTTGAAGGGTAAACACAACCTGAGCCTGACTTTCCTGCTAGTACCATACGTTGTAACTGCTCTTATTTTGAAGGGTAAACACAACCAAAATTGCCCGAACCTTCACACACATAAAGTTGTAACTGCTCTTATTTTGAAGGGTAAACACAACATAGCTTGCAGAATGAATTGAAGTGATAGTGTTGTAACTGCTCTTATTTTGAAGGGTAAACACAACAATCATAAGACTGCTCTAAATCACTTATTGTTGTAACTGCTCTTATTTTGAAGGGTAAACACAACCCTTTAATTGGTGGAAGAGATCATACTACTGTTGTAACTGCTCTTATTTTGAAGGGTAAACACAACTCATACCCGTAAGTCCGATGGAGTTTTTTAGTTGTAACTGCTCTTATTTTGAAGGGTAAACACAACCAATAGATGTTTCTTGCAATCCCCTTCTGAGTTGTAACTGCTCTTATTTTGAAGGGTAAACACAACTGTTTTGTATAGTGTAGCTGAGGCTTTTAGGTTGTAACTGCTCTTATTTTGAAGGGTAAACACAACCTACACAGCATTAAGGCAGAACCGCTGTTGCGTTGTAACTGCTCTTATTTTGAAGGGTAAACACAACTATTTTATTTTGCTGTTGTAATGCTTGTAAGTTGTAACTGCCCTTATTTTGAAGGGTAAACACAACTGTAGAGGGTGTTGAAGTGTATGATATAAGGTTGTAACTGCCCTTATTTTGAAGGGTAAACACAACAGATCCGTTAACACTTCCCCAAAATTATCTGTTGTAACTGCCCTTATTTTGAAGGGTAAACACAACGGGGGCTTCAAATATGTGTTCGCCGAAAGGGTTGTAACTGCCCTTATTTTGAAGGGTAAACACAACTCTTCTAAAGCAAGCAAAAGAATTAGCTCAGCTGTTGCCGAAGACTTTGTAAATCATTATGAAAATAGAGTTTCAGAAGGAGCAAGCGTAAAAGGAAAAGCCATGTTTGTATGCAGCAATCGTGAAATTGCCTACGAATTTTATAAAAATGTAGTTACCTTACGCCCAGAGTGGAACAAAATAAAAGAAGCCGAAGAAGGAACAGAACTAAGTGATAAAGATAAACAAAAATTAAGACCCACCGAATACATCAAATTAGTAATGACCCGTTCCCAAGACGACCCCAAAGAGCTTTGGGAAATGCTGGGTACTTCGGAATACAGAAAAGAACTTGATAGACAGTTTAAAAATCCAAAATCTAATTTTAAAATTGCCATTGTTGTGGATATGTGGCTAACAGGATTCGATGTTCCTTTTTTAGACAGTATTTACATTGACAAACCCGTTCAGCAACACAATTTAATACAAACCATTTCGAGGGTAAATAGGCGATATGAAGGCAAAGAAAAAGGATTGGTTATAGATTATATTGGCATAAAAAAACACATGAATCTTGCCTTGGCAAAATACAACAAAGGCGATGAAGAAAACTTTGAAGATATAGAACAATCCTTGGTAATTGTTCGCGACCATTTGGATTTATTGGCAAAACTTATGTATAAATTTGACAACACTAAGTACTTCAAAGGCAGTGCCATTGAGCAGTTACATACGCTCAATATGGCAGTAGAATTTATTCAACAAACCCAAGATATTGAAACTCGTTTTATTGGTTTTGTACGAAGATTAAAAGCCGCTTACGATATATGTGCCGGTAGCGAAAAATTAACCCAGTTAGAAAGAGATTATATGCATTTTTATTTGGCTATACGCTCCATTGTTTTCAAACTAAACAAAGGCAATGCCCCCGATACAGCTCAAATGAACACCAAAGTAAGAGAAATGATAAAAAATGCCTTGCAAAGCGATGGAGTAGAAGAAATTTTTAAACTTGGAGAAGAAAACACTAACGAACAAGATATTTTAGACGAAGAATATTTGGCTAAAATTGACAAAATAAAACTTCCCAACACAAAAATAAAATTACTGCAACAATTATTAGCCAAGGCGATTGGAGAAATACGAAAAATAAACAAGGTAAAAGGTGTTGATTTTACTAAGAAAATGCAATCTGTTGTGGAACACTACAATAACCGCAGTGAAAACGATATGTTAAGAAGTGAAGTATACGAAGAAATAGCCGAATCTTTAACAAATTTAATTTGGGATGTACAAAAAGAATTTAAAGCCGGTGAAGCATTAGGAATTGATTACGAAGAAAAAGCCTTTTACGATATATTGAAAGAACTTTGCAGAAAATATGATTTCACCTATCCCGAAGAAAAATTAATTGAATTATCAAAAGCAGTAAAATTAGTTGTTGACAATCAAGCCAAATACCCCGATTGGAATAGACGAGACGATATAAAATCAGCATTAAAAGTTGATTTAATACTTGTATTAGACAAATTTGGCTATCCTCCGGTGGAACGAGATGAAGTGTATGTAGAAATCTTTGAACAAGCAGAAAATTTCAAGAAAAACAGATGTTTATGATTGAATTGAGGGTTTAATTTTTTTTACGAACTTTGCAAAAAAAAACAGATGAACTGGCTTGTTTTAATATTTGCAGGATTGTTTGAAGTTAGTTTTGCATTTTGTTTGGGAAAAGCTAAGGAAACAACCGGAAATGAAATGTATTTATGGTATATAGGTTTTTTGCTTACACTATCTATCAGTATGATATTTTTAATTAAAGCCACACAAAACATACCTATTGGAACTGCTTATGCAGTATGGACAGGAATAGGAGCAGTTGGAACTGTCTTGGTAGGAATTATTGTATTTAAAGAACCGACAACATTTTTAAGACTATTTTTTATTTTTACATTGATATGCTCTATAGTTGGACTAAAAGCAGTGTCAAATTAAGCATGTTTTAGTTTGTGAAAATTTTACTTGAGTTGTTATTAAAGACTGTTTTATTTTAATTTTAAAATAATTTATTAAGATTTGTTTTTTAATATTTCTTAATATTATAAGTGGAAGTAAACATGAAATTCACATTAAAACATACTATTGTCAGGCTTAAATGCCATTTTCAATAAATTTACTAACTTTGCATATCTTTTTTATGTGCAATATTTCTTTAATGCAATAAGTTAGAATTATAGCTTTGCATTTAATTGCATAATTTTAATGTTCAAGCATATTGCTTGTTAGGAAATAATTTATTAGGGTGGTTTTTATATTGGTGGTGTGGTGTTTTATTGCTTTTTAAGCAAATTAAATGAAGTATTAAATTTATTAAAAAATAAAGGATTTTTATTATGGATAGTTTTTTGTACAAACCTAGAAAGTACAACACAATTGAACTATGGAAAGATGTTACAGATGAACAATGGAACGATGCCAATTGGCAACTGAAAAACTCAATCCGTAGTGTAGATGAATTAAAAAAAGTGATTAAATTAAGTGCATATCAAAAAACAGAGATAGAAAGAACAATAAGGATTTTGAAAAAAGAAGGAAAAGATCCTTTGCGTATAACCCCTTATTATGCCTCATTGATGCAAGCAGACCCTTTTCATCCGGTGATGATGCAAGGTGAAAGAGGAAAAAGACGACTTGACCCAATTTTTTGGCAAAGTGTTCCTACACCTGCAAATTTATTGTTTTCGGATACCGGACTTGAAGGAGCAATGAAAGAAGGTTCTCGTAGTTATGGTGCTGTATATCAGCGTTATCCTAATAGAGTGGCTTTGTTCGTTGCCGAAAATACAAGTTGTGCATCGTATTGCGTGCATTGCCAAAGAGCAAAGTCGCTTGATAGTTCTGTTGATGTAAACTTAACTGAAATTAACAAAGGACTTTTTTATATAGGATACAATAAAAATATTAATGAGGTATTAGTAACGGGAGGCGATGCACTTAGAATTGGAAATAAGCGTTTGCAGTATATCTTAGAAGAGTTGGGCAAAATTCCACATCTTCGCTCAATAAGAATTGCAACTAGAGTACCAATAGTATTGCCAATGGCTATTACAGATGATTTATTGGATTTAATAAATAATTCGGTAAACAGATATAATAAAGGTATTGAGAAATATGTGTATTTTGCTACTCATGTTAATCATTATCAGGAAATTACAGAAGAATTTGTTGAGGCAATAAAAAAAATCCGAAAACATGGCTTTACTATCAGAAATCAAACTGTATTGCTAAATCATGTAAACGATAACTATAAAACTTTAGCCGAAACATTTAGACGAATGTTTTGGGTTGGAGTGCATCCGTACTATTTATTGCAATGCCACAAAGAAAAAGGTATTGTTCATTTTATTACTCCTATTCAAATTGGAAAAATTTTTATGAA
>CAZKDV010000093.1:0-196 GCA_964551645.1 uncultured Bacteroidales bacterium
TTTCCAACTATAGTTCCTGCACTTGATGAAACATTTCCGATACTTGCAGTAAACTTAACTTCATAAGTTTTTAAATTAGGAGCACACAAAGTTTCTATAACAGTAATAATTGGTACTTCAATAACATTAACATCAACCGACTTAGTGTCGGGGCATAGTCCGCTTATAGTATATGTTATTGTGTGTTTTCCTACAC
>CAZKDV010000093.1:296-9159 GCA_964551645.1 uncultured Bacteroidales bacterium
CCTGCATCAATATCTACAGTGGTTCCTTCGCATACAGTTTTGTCTTCTCCCAAGTTTACAATCGGAGTAGGATGTACATTAACATCAACCGATTTAGTGTCGGGGCATAGTCCGCTTATAGTATATGTTATTGTGTGTTTTCCTACACCTGCATTTTGTGGATTAAATATTCCGTTTTCGTCTATTGCGTTTCCAAACCATTCTCCGTTCTCTTGTATGGTCTGAAACTGAATGTTTTGCTCATATTGGCAATAATCTAATTTTGTCGTAGTGATTGTGGCATCAGCATAAGGTAGCACAGTGATTGTTTTGCTGTCATAAGCAGTACAACCAAAATTGTCCGTAACTGTAACTGTGTATGTTCCTGATTTATCCACATTTATTATTTGTGTGCTTTGTCCATCAGGATTCCATTTATAGCTAGCAAAACCTCCTCCTGCATCAATATCTACAGTGGTTCCTTCGCATACAGTTTTGTCTTCTCCCAAGTCAATTGTAGGTGCTTCAAAAACTGTTATTTTAGTTGAGTCAATTGCTCCGCAAGTACCGGGCATGATAAACTTAATAAAATGCTCACCTGCTCCTGCTAAATCAGGATAAAACATACCGTCTTGGCTCATTCCACTTCCTTCCCAGTATCCACCATTTTCTAAAGCAATAAATTGTATATTTTCTTCATTTGTACAGTATTCTGTTTTACTAATAGCAATTGTTGCAGTTGTAAAACCGGTTTCATTTCTAATGATTTCAAATCTATCTGATTGATCTGTTTGTTTTGCTGTAAATATATATTCTTCGCCAGGGTATATTAATACTCCAGTTTTTTTATCTCTGACTATAGGGCAAAAAATAGTTTCAAAATTATGTGTAAAATAAAAAGTGTATTCTTCAACACCAGACACAGGAATTAGATAAATATTTAGATTTTGTATTTTATTTACATCATTAGCTGAATATCCAGTAAGGTTCATTTCGGACCCCTCATACATTTTTATTAAATATAATTGAGGGGATACACTAACATCGCCAAAAAACTTTGTCATATCAAAATCAAAGTCATATCCATCACTAGCCTCTTTCCTATATATGACAAAACATTCGTCTTCTTTATCATGATTATCATTTCTCATAACGCTAAAAGTCATTACATCAATAGTGTCATTATTAGCTTTAACGCTTGAATTTTGGTTTTTTTCTACAATTGAATTTTTGTAGTTGTAATTATTAGCATTTGCTGAAATACATATAATTAATGAGAAACATGCTATAAATAAGGTAGAAATGAAATTTTTCATGGATTTAGGTATTATAATAATTTAGCAAATTTAATATATTTTTTTAAAATTTTAGTATTATTTTAGTGCTATTAATTTGTATGCTTGGATTTTTATTGCATATAATGGAGCATTTTGATGAGTAATTTATAAAAAAACAAACCCAAACATTTTCAAAAATGAATTTGCTTGGGTTTATTTTATTATTTGTTAATTGTTTAACTTGATGTTTACAGAACAATTAAATTATTTGAATGACTATTATCCCAAATATTTTTTCAAGATTTTGTTTCTGTGATTTTGTTTTAATCTCCTTAAAGCTTTTTCCTTAATTTGTCTAACGCGTTCTCTTGTTAGACCAAATTTTGTTGCAATTTCGTCAAGTGTTAATGGTTGTTTCATTCCAATTCCGAAAAACATATTCACAATTTCTTTTTCTTTTGATGAAAGAGATGATAGTGCGCGTTGAATTTCTAATGCAAGAGATTCTTCCATCAGGGTGCTATCTGTTTTTGGTGAGCCGTCAGGAACAATAACATCAATTAAACTCAAATCTTCATCTTCAACTATCGGAGCATCCATTGATACATGTTTAGATGAAATTTTGAATGCTTCTTTAACTTTGTCTTCAGATATGTCAAGTGCTTCGGCAACTTCAAGAGCAGAAGGGGCTCTTTCAAAGCGTTGTTCTAAAATAGCTGCTTGTTTTAATATTTTATTAACTGAGCCAATTTGGTTAAGTGGCAATCTAACTAATCTTGACTGTTCAGCAATTGCTTGTAAAATTGATTGTCTAATCCACCAAACGGCATAAGATATAAACTTAAAACCTCTTGTTTCGTCAAATCTTTTTGCAGCTTTAATTAATCCAATATTTCCATCATTGATTAAGTCAGGTAAACTCAATCCTTGATGCTGATATTGCTTTGCAACAGAAACAACAAAACGAAGATTTGCCTTAACTAATTTTTCAAGTGCAACTTGGTCTCCTTGTCTAATTTTTTGAGCTAATTGTACTTCTTCCTCTGGAGTTAGCAATTCAACTTTAGCAATATCTCCTAAATAAGTATCTAAAGAAGCAATTTCTCTGTTAGTAATTGATTTTGTAATTTTGAGTTGTCTCATAAATTTTGTTTAAATTAATAAATAATTTATATGAAAATAGGGGAGTAAACTATAAGCCAAAACCGTAATAGGCTTTCATTCCATTTGGATATATTCCTTCAATAAGAATTCCATCTGTTTTTTTGTTTAGTGCATTTTTTACATCTGCAATTGTTCTGATTGGAGTTCCGTCAATTTGTGTAATGATAAAACCTTGTTGTATTCCTGCTTGTTGCAGTTTCCCACTATCTAACTTGGTTATTTTGACTCCATTATTGATTTTTAATTTTTGTAGTTCACTTTGTGCAACCAATTCAAAAGTAGCACCCATAGTAGAATAACTGCTTTTTGAACCGTCTGCTGCATGTGTTTTTGTTGAGCCTGTATTGTCTTTTAGTGTAATTGTTACATTTCTTGCTTTATTATTAGTTTTTATTGTCAAATTTAGTTTGTCTCCGGGTCTGTATTTGCTAATTATTTCAAGTAATCTTGAACTGCTATTTACTTCTTCGTTATTAATAGCTAAAAGTATGTCTCCTTGTTTAATTCCTGCATCGTCTGCTCCACTATTTGGCTCAACTCTTGCAACATACAATCCTTTTACATCTTTAATGTTTGCTTCTCGTGCAAATTGGGCTGTAATTTCTATTGCAGATATACCGATATATGCTCTTTGAATTTCACCATACAAAATGAAGTCTTCAACAACTTTTTTTGCAATTTTTGAAGGTATAGCAAATGAGTAACCAGTATAATATCCTGTTTCAGAAGCAATAGCAGTATTTATTCCAACTAATTGTCCGTTTTGATTTACTAATGCACCACCGCTATTTCCTTGGTTGACCGCTGCATCGGTTTGAATAAATGATTCAATTGAATTACCACCTCCCAAAATATTTATATTTCTTGCTTTTGCACTAACAATGCCAGCAGTAACGGTTGAGTTCAGGTTGAATGGATTTCCAACCGCGAGTACCCATTCTCCAATTTGCAATACATCAGAATCTCCAAAAGTTAAATACTGAAGATTATCTGCCTCAATTTTTAATAATGCTAAATCAGTATTTGTATCTTTTCCGATGAGTTTAGCCTCATATTCTCTCTTGTCGTCAAGTGTAACTACAATGTGTTCGGCTTGATTAATAACATGGTTGTTAGTAACTACATAACCGTCAGAAGAGATAATAACCCCAGATCCTACACCAGAAACAGGATATTCTCGTGGAGTTGAATATCCGAAAAAATCAAAAAAAGGAGAGAAGAAATCATCATAATAAGTCCTTTTCATAAACTGTGTTTTGATGTGTACAACTGCCGGAACAGATACTGAAGCTGCATGAGTTAAGTCGGTCGTAGTTTGAAATGCGTTTGGACTAAAATAATTTGTTCTAACTATTGGCAAAACTTCTTCCTGAGGACTTGTTTTTTCGGTATTTTTAAAGGTGAAAAAGAATATAACAAGAATTAAAACCGTTCCAAACATTCCGGAAAGAACTGAAATTAAAGTATTTTTATATTTTTTCATTTTACTAAATATTTTAAAAACTGCACGACTTCATTGCAAATATTATGCCTTTGTGCTCAAATTAACGAGATAGTTTATACAATTATTGTATAATAGAAAAAATGAATGGAACATGCAAAGTTATGAATTATTTTTCAAACAGATTAAAAGAATTGTACAATTAAATGTTTATTTTTGCCAAAAATACGATGTCATATTGACAGAAAAAAACTATTATGTCTAATTTATACAAAAAAATATTTTTTATTTTCAAACGAAGACATTTTGTTTTTCTGTTAACACTTGCAACAATTGTTATATTATTTATAGCAAGTTTAGCATGGTGGAAAATAAAAATACAGTATTTTAAAGACGATTTGAATGAGATTATAGAAGATTTTGCTAATGATATTGCAAAATTTGATGACTATTTTTTGCCAAAACATTTTGTAAGCATTACAGTTGAAGGAGAACAGAAATATAAACAGCTAACACAAGAAGACACATCTGAGCTGAAAGATAAACCTATGGATACTGCTCTTTATTATTTATTATGGGATAAATATATTGTAGAATATGGTTTTGAAGAACTTGATTCATTGACTATTGACTCTATAGTTAAGAAGACAATGGAAACTTATGCGTTAGATACTATAAGCATTTCAACTAAACAGGATGTTAAAGAAACACAACAAATAAAAAAAGAAGAATTAAAAGGAGTTGAACTGATGACACCTTCGCTTTTTGTGAGCGATACTGTGCAAGGTGCAGTAAAACAGCTTAATATGCAATTTAATGTTGAGTTTTGGGATTCTCCTCTCAATCTGTCAGGTGCTAAAGTAGTTGGAAATATTATCACTCTTTACGGTATTAAAAAAACTGATGCAATTTCATTACAGTATGATCCCGAAAATGGCAATTTGTACTTGAAATATAATAATGCTCTATATCTTTTAGAAAGAGACGGAAAATTGCACCAATTTTCAAAATTAGTAAAAGTTAAATAAGATGAACATTATAAAATTTGATAAATATCATGGTGCAGGCAATGATTTTATTGTGTTAAACAGCTATTTACATGATTATTTGCTCAGTAAAGAAGTTATTGCTCTGATGTGTCATCGTCAGTTTGGGATTGGAGCTGATGGACTAATTATAGTTAAGAAAAGCCCTAATAGCGATTTTTATATGGAATATTACAATTCTGATGGACAATTAGCAACAATGTGCGGTAATGGTGGCAGAGTGTCAGTAGCTTTTGCTTTTCGCAAAGGTATTATTAACAAAGAAATAACAACATTTCATGCCGCTGATGGAGAGCATAAGGCTGAAATTATTGATATTAACGATTTTCAGTCAGTAATTAGTCTGCAATTGCATGTGAAAGATAAAGTTGCTCAAGTTGATGATAAAACTTTTTTTGTTGATACTGGCAGTCCGCATTTATGCAGATTTATTGAAAATATTGAAAGTTTTGATGTATATGAGGAAGGTCGAACTTTGAGGTATTCTTCTTTAGTGCCAACAGATGGTGTTAACATAAATTTCATTCAAATGTTAAATGATGGAATTTTTGTACGAACTTATGAGAGAGGAGTAGAAAATGAAACCTTGTCATGTGGAACAGGAGTTGTTGCATCAGCTTTGAGTTTTGTTGTTTATCAAAACGCCAAGAACAATCAGACTATAAGCGTATTTACGAGGGGTGGAAACTTTAAAGTTGAATATAAAAAAGAGCAAGATTTTTTTAAAAATATATGGCTGACCGGACCCGTAAGCTATGTATTTAGTGGTACTTATGCTATTAAAAAAAACAGATAAATGCTAAAAGGTAATTTGATTTTGCTTCGTGCAATGGAGCCAAGTGATATTGATGAATTATACCATTGGGAGAATAATACAGAAAATTGGATAATTAGCAACACTACTATTCCTTTTTCAAAACACTTTTTAAAAAATTTCATTCTCAATGCCAGCAATGATATTACTATTGATAAGCAAGTTAGACTAATGATAGTTGAAGTTTCTACAAATCAAGCAATAGGGACGCTTGATATTTTTGAATATGATCCTATACATCGCCGTGCAGGTCTCGGAATACTCATTGATGACACAAAAAGAAATAAGGGCTACGCATCTGAAGCATTACAATTAGTGAAAGAATATTCTTTTAGCAAATTACAACTTCATCAATTATTTTGCAATATAATGGAAGAAAATGAAGGAAGTAAACATCTTTTTTTGAGACATGATTTTGAGATTACCGGCATAAAAAAGGAGTGGATATTGATAAACAATAAATGGCACGATGTGTTGTTTTTGCAGTTATTGAACAATAGTAAAAGTTGATGAAAAAGAAAAGATTTGCTCGAGTACTTGGAATTACAGTTTTAATTTTTGTAGTTGTATTTTCCTTAAGCATTGCTTATGTATATAAAATGTTTTTATCCAAAAATGTGTTAATTAAAGATAATGAAAGCATAGTTATTTTTATTCCAACAGGAAGTAATTTTGATGCTATACTAAATATTTTCGAAGAAAAAAACATCTTAATTTCTAATAAAAGTTTTGTACAAACTGCCAAACATAAGGGTTATTGTGGTTCTGTTAAATCGGGCAGATATCGTATCCCAAATAATATTTCAAACAATCAGCTTGTAAATATATTGATGTCAGGGCAACAAGAAGCAGTGAATTTAGTTTTCAACAATATCAGATTAGTTGAAGATTTATGCAAAAAAATTGCAACTCAACTTGAATTTTCTGCCGATTCTTTATGTGAATTATTGCAAAACGAAGCAGTTGCTAATAAATATGGCTTTACCATAGAGTCGTTTCGCACTATGTTTTTACCCAATACATATCAGATGTTTTGGAATATTTCTCCCGAACAATTTATCGAAAAAATGTATAATGAGTATAATACATTTTGGAATAAAGACAGAGTTGAAAAAGCTGAAAACATAGGATTGTCCTTAGCGGAAGTTTCAATCTTAGCATCTATTGTCGAAGGAGAAACAACTAAAAAAGATGAAATGGCAACAATTGCCGGAGTTTATATAAACAGATTAAATCGTGGGATGTTGCTACAAGCTGACCCAACAGTTGTTTATGCTCTGCAAGATTTTAATATAAAAAGAGTTTTAACAAAACATCTTGAAATTGATTCGCATTATAACACATATAAATATTTGGGCTTGCCACCCGGCCCAATTCGTTATCCCGAACCAAATACAATTGATGCAGTCTTAAATTATCAAAAACATGATTTTATATTTATGTGTGCCAAAGCTGATTTTTCGGGTTATCATGCTTTTGCAAAAAATGCAAGAGAACATGGAATTAATGCAGAAAATTATCGTAAAGCTTTAAATAAGAAAAAAGTTCGATAAAAGACTAAAAACTGTTTTATGTAAAAAATATTTATCATTTTTGCAAAAACACTAAATATATAAAAAAATGCAAGGAATAGAAAAAGTCAATTTTAAAGGGAAACGCGTCCTCATTAGAGTAGATTTCAATGTTCCCTTAAATCAAAATCAAGAAATTGTTGATGATACAAGGATCAAAGAGTCTTTGCCAACTATCAAGAAAGTTATTGATGGGGGCGGAATTGCAATTTTGATGTCCCATCTTGGACGACCAAAAGGGCATGAAGTTGGCTTTTCTCTCAATCCTATTGCTATTCACCTCACTAAGCTACTTAATCAAAATGTTGTTTTTGATAGAAATTTATTTAGTTTAAATACTAAGAATGTAATACATAAACTTGAGCCAGGCACTATTGCATTGCTTGAAAATTTAAGATTTTATCCGCAAGAAGAAAAAGCAGACGAACAATTTGCTAAAGAATTATCCGAACTTGCAGATATATATATAAATGATGCTTTTGGAACAGCACACCGAGAACATGCTTCAACAGCTACAGTAGCAAAATTTTTCAAGCATAAATATCCCGGCTTATTGCTTGAAAATGAGATTAATAATTTAAACAAGATTTTAAATACCGAAAAACGACCTTTTACGGCAATAATTGGGGGGGCAAAAATTTCTTCCAAAATTGATGTTATCAGAAATTTAATTAATAAGGTTGATAATCTAATTATTGGAGGTGGAATGGCTTTTACTTTTATTAAAGCATTGGGCGGAAATGTCGGGAATTCGCTTGTTGAAGAAGATAAATTAGATGTTGCTAGGGATACTATTTCAGAAATGATGCGTAAGGGCGTAAATATTTATTTGCCCGTTGATGCAGTTATTGCAGATAGCTTTTCTGACGAAGCAGATGTTAAAGTATGCGATTGTGATGATATCCCGAAAGATTGGATGGGACTTGACATTGGTCGTAGGAGTGTAAAACGATTTGCAGAGATTGTGAATGCTTCTGAAACAATATTATGGAATGGTCCTTTAGGTGTTTTTGAACTTTCTAAGTTTAAACAAGGAACCAAGTCTATGGCAATTTCAGTTGCTAGTGCTACTATTCGCGGGGCTTACTCGCTAATTGGCGGTGGAGATAGCGTTGCAGCTATTAATAAATATAATCTTGCCGACCAAATTTCGTATGTTTCAACAGGAGGAGGTGCAATGTTAGAATATCTTGAAGGAAAAACCCTTCCAGCTATCAAGGCTCTGAGCGAATAGTCTTAAAACATTAAGTGCATTTGTGATTTTTGTTTCCAGCCGGCTTGGCTCTCATATTTGACGAAATGAATTTTTAAATCTGCTTGACTTTCGTAGTCAACAAAATATATTTTCTTTTGGGCTTGACTCTCATACTGAACGAAGTACCATTTGCCATTGTTTTTGCCTGCCTGACTTTCATAATTTACTTTGTAAACCAATAAATCTGCTTGACTTTCGTAGTCAACAACATAAACTTTTACATCTGCTTGACTTGAATACTGTACGGAATATACTTTTTGAGAATTTGCATTTTGCAAAAAAAATAGTCCAAAAAATAAAAAAATAAAAATTCGCA
>CAZKDV010000094.1:0-9091 GCA_964551645.1 uncultured Bacteroidales bacterium
GTTTATTTTCATAATGTTTGTTTTTAGTGTAACGCTATGTTAGGACGAGACATAAAAATGAACAAAAAAAGGGACTTTAAAGTCCCTTTTTTTGTTATATACAATTAGTATTTTTTTCTTTTTGTATAGTGAGTATGCAATAATTCGTGAGATTTATGGCTAAGTGGCTCTTTGAGAAAGTCTTCATAAATCATAGTAATTTCGGGATTATTATGTGATTTTCGGATAGGTAATGATCTGTCTTCATCATAAATTGCATCTGAGCGAAGTTCACGAATTGATAAGTTAGTCGGTATAGGTTGTCCACCGCCACCCAAGCATCCACCGGGACAAGCCATAATTTCTATAAAGTGATAATTAGCTTTTCCGCTTGAAACAGTTTTCATTAACTGTCCAGCATTAGCTAATCCGTGTGCAATTGCAACTCTCAATTCTACACCTTCCAAAAATCTCCAAGATTCATTTGTTCCTTTAATTGTGATTGCAGCTTCTTTTATGCCTTCCATACCTCTAACTGCAGTAATCTCAAGATTTGGAAATGGAATTTCTTTTCCGGTAATAATTTCCCATGCAGTACGCAAAGCAGCTTCCATTACACCACCAGTTGTTCCAAAAATAACTGCTGCACCTGTTGATTGTCCCATTATTGAATCATATTCCTTTTCATCTAAACTCTTGAAGTCAATACCTGCTTGCTTAATCATCAATGCTAATTCTCTTGTTGTTAAAACATAGTCAACATCTTGATAGCCACTTGAACGCATTTCGGGTCTTTCAGCTTCAAATTTCTTAGCTGTACAAGGCATAATTGACACAGATACTATGTCTTTTCCACTTAATCCTTTTTTCTCAGCATAATATGTTTTTGCCAATGCTCCAAACATTTGTTGTGGAGACTTACAAGTAGAAAGATTATCTAATAAATCTGGGAACATGTGTTCTTGAAATTTTATCCAACCCGGAGAGCATGAGGTCATCATTGGTAAAGCAACTGTTTCATCTTTGTCAACTAAAGCTTTTTTCAATCGAGTTAATAATTCTGTACCTTCTTCCATAATAGTGAGGTCGGCAGTAAAATCAGTATCTAATACAGAGTCAAAACCAATGGCTTTTAATGCTGCCACCATTTTACCTGTAACTCGTTCACCTAGTTTTAAACCTAAGTATTCGCCCAAAGCAATACGAACTGCTGGAGCTGTTTGGACTACAACATGTTTACTCGAGTCGTTAATTGCGTTCCATACTTGTTCAATATATACTTTTTCTGTTAATGCTCCAACAGGACATCTATTAACACATTGTCCACAATTTGTACATACAACATCATGTAATGGTTTGTTCATGAATGTTGAAACTTTTTGATGTTCACCTTTATAAACCATAGCTAAGGCTGAAACACCTTGAAGTTCGGTACAAGTTCTAACGCATCTTTGGCAACGGATACATTTACTGTCATCTTTAGCAATTGATGGAGAACTAATATCTGGTATCAAAGATTCAGGTCTCAACACAGGTATAAGCACTTGTTCTGTAATACGATATTCAGATGCAAGTTCTTGAAGTTCGCAGTTGTTGTTTCTGTAGCATTTTGTGCAATCTGCATTATGTTCGGCAAGTAATAACTCAATAACATGCTTACGGGCAGAACGAACAATTTCGCTATTTGTGAATACTTCCATACCTTCACCTACTGGAGTCGCACATGATGCTACTAAGGCTTTTGCTCCCTTCACTTCAACAACGCAAACACGACAGTTTCCTGCAATACTTAAGTCTTCATGATAACACAAAGTTGGAATATGAAAGTTTAAACATTTTGCTGCATCTAATATGGTTGTGCCTTCTTCTACTGAAATAGGCATATTGTTTATTTTTAGATTTACCATATATTTACTCATATTGTTATTGGTTTTAATAATTAATAAATAATTTCTTCTTTGAAGTTATCAACAATCGAAATAAATGGATTGCATGCAGATTGTCCTAATCCACATTTTGCAGCCATTTTCATACTTAAAGACAATTTTTTTAATTCCTCAAGATAAGCAGGTTTTTTTTCGCCTTTTTTAACTGCTTCAATACCTTTTAATAATTGTTGATATCCAACTCTACAAGGTGTGCATTGTCCACATGATTCTTCATTAAAAAACTCAAGGTAGTCTCTTAAAACATTGTACATTGAACGGGTGCTATTAAACAACATCATAGAGCCACCCGTTGGAATACCTTCAAATCCTATTATTGTATCTTCAAATTTCTTTCTTGGAACACAACTTCCTGATGCTCCTCCAATTTGAACAGCTTTAGTATCACCATCGCCAAATTCATTAACAAATTGGGCAACCGTCATACCTAATTCTAATTCGTAAATGCCCGCGTTTGGTGTGTCTCCAGAAACTGAAAAAACTTTTGACCCTCTTGAGTCGCGAGTTCCCATTTCTTTGAATTTTTCAGGGCCCATGCGCATAATCATAGTAACATAAACGAGAGTTTCAACATTATTTATCACAGTGGGCTTCCAATTATATCCAGCTTTTGTTGGATAAGGAGGTTTATTTCTTGGTTCTCCTCTGTATCCTTCCATTGATTCAAATAAGGCACTTTCCTCACCACAAATATATGCACCACTACCTGAACGAATATAAATGACAAAATCAATATTATTTTTTTTCAAAAAATTGTTAAAATCAGCAATTTTAGGATTTAGTTCTTTTAATAAGAAATTATACTCTCCTCTAAGATATAAGTAACCTTCTTTAGCACCAACTGCATATCCTGCAATTGTCATACCTGCAAAAACTTTCTCAGCAACTTGTTGAAAAATTTCTCTGTCTTTAAATGTGCCCGGCTCGCCTTCATCAGCATTGCAGATAATATATTTTATATCACTATCTTCATTTCGTGTAAATTTCCATTTTAATCCTGTAGGAAATCCAGCACCGCCACGACCTTTAAGTCCAGAGTCAATAACATCAAGTATAACATCTTCTGGTGATTTGTTAAATACCTTAATCAGAATATCTTTTGGATTAACAGTTTTGTCAAAAATTATATCAACTTTTTTTACTTTATTTTCCATATTATTAAATTTAAAGGTTATGACTTAGTTGTTTCCATGTAATTTTGAACAATCTCAATAGCTTTGTTAGGAGTAAGTTCGGGATAGACATCGTCATTGACAAGCATAACAGGTCCTTTATGACACCATCCTAAGCAATTGGCAGCTAAGAGTGTAAAGTTTTTATCACTTGTTGTTTCTCCAATTTTAATTTTTAGCATATTTTCCAATGCTTCAATAATTTCGTCTTTCCCTTTCATGTGACAAGTAATAGTTTTGCATACTCGAATGATGTTTTTGCCTCTTGGCACTGTGTCAAGAAAAGTGTAAAAACTTGCAGTTCCATATACATCTGCTGCAGCCAATTCTAATTCTTCGGCTACAATTAGCATGCTTTCTTCTGATAAATATTTTTCCTTAGCTACGATACCCTGAAGAATAGGCATCAAGCTATTTCTGGATTTTCCATGCTTTTGCACTAAATCCTGAATTAATGTTGCTGTACTTGACATAGGTTCTCCTTATTTTTTTAGTTATTGTTAATAAATTCACAACTGAGACAAAAGTATAAAAGTTTTTATTTCTTTTAGCATTTTTTTTGACCATTTGCAAAATTTATATTTAGTCTAAATAACTAAATATCTTATAGTAAACTTAAAATAAAGTATATTAAGGAAAAATAATAATGTTTTGCCTATTGAAAAGTAAATCGTAAAAAAGTAGAATAAAGAATATTTTTTGTTTTGTGGTTTATCAATTTTTCTCAACAAATTGAATTAAGAAATAATTATTTCCCAATCAAAAATACGCTGGGTTTATTATTTAAAGTTGGAAGAAGTTTAGACCAAGTGTTTATTGTCTGAGTTTTTATATATTGCTCATTTGTTAATAAATTAGATGCAACACATAGAAACAAATCTTTATTGCAATTTTGCACAATAAAGTTCATTAGTCTTTCATTTCTATATGGAGTTTCAATAAAAATTTGAGTATAGTCTTGCAGTGCGTGTTTTTCAATTTGTTTTAATTTTCTTTTTAAAAGTTCAGGTTTTATTGGTAAATATCCATGAAATGTAAATTGCTGTCCTTGTAATCCTGAAGACATTAAGGCAATCAAAATTGACGAATCTCCGGAGAGTGGAGTAACTGTTATGTTTAATAAATGTGCCAATCTAACAACGCTATATCCAGGATCAGCAACACAAGGAATTCCAGCTTCAGATAAAAGACCTATGCTATTTCCCATTTCTATTGGTTGCAAACATTCACTTGTAATGTATTCTTGATTATGTTCATTTACTTCATAAAACCATACTTCAGAAATGGGGTGGGGGTAGTTAATTGATTTTAAAAAACGCCTTGTAGTGCGTATATTTTCTACTATAAAATGTTTTAATGCAAATATAATGTCCGTATTTAAAGTCTTAAAATTGCTATCATTATATATTGGAGTAGGTATAAGGTATAATTCAGACATACTAAGGTTTATCTAATAGATTATTCAATTATATTTTGAGCAATTTTAATATAATGCAGCAAATAGCTTAATTCCCATACGATTTGGGCTAAAATGATTATATTTCATATTTTTGAATAATTGCTTCGCAAGCATTACTTAGAAGATTCCAAACTTCTAAAAAACCGTCATTTTCACCATAATATGGATCAGGTACTTCAATATTTTCATTGGGATGAAGTTCATTCATTATGTAATCCACTTTGTTTAAGTCTTCATCATTTCTTGCAAATTCCGATATTTGCTTATAATTATCTCTATCCATAATAAATATCTTATCGAACTTGTCAAAATCCTCAGTAGTAAATAGTTTTGCTCTATGAGAAGATAAATCAACTTCATAAATCTTCGCAATAAATCTTGCACGCTTATCTGCTACATCATCCTCATGATATGTTTCAAATCCTCTTGATTCTACAATAGAAGAACTACCTATTTTTTTTAGTTTATCTTTAAGAATTCCTTCTGCAAGAGGTGAGCGACAAATATTGCCAAGGCAAACCATTAAATATTTCATGTGTGTTTTTTAGCAAAGTTAATAAAAATAACAACTATTTGATTGTTATCTACAACTTTATGTTCAAAGCTATAGATTATAGGTTAAATTATACAAATGCAACTATCAAAATTAAATTTTTGATATTAATGAGTTATAAACAAAAAAACCGATAAATTTTTATCGGTTTTTCAGCAAAAACACTTATATACATTATAATAATGTATATCTCATTTAACGTCTATTATTTGAATAGTTATCAGGTTTAGGTCGTGCTTCGCTAACAGTAATATCACGCCCTTGAAGTGATTGTCCATTAAGATTTTCAATAGCTTTTTTGCCTTCGTCATTATTAGTCATTTCTACAAACGCAAAACCTTTGCTTCTTCCGGTAAATTTGTCTGTAATAATTTTTACGGATGTTACTTCTCCGTACTGTTCAAACAATGATTGTAATTGTTCTTCCCTGATTTTGTAATCAAGATTTCCAACATAAAGATTCATAAATATAAAAAAATTAAAAATTGAGTTGCAAATGTACAAATTATATATATATAAACTTATGGATTATTTTTTTTATTTTTTTTTAATTCATTAAATTATTCAAATTGCTTTATTTTCTTATGTTCTCAAATAAGCATACATCACCATAACTTAAAAATCTATAATCGTTTTTTAGTGCATATTTATATACATTTTGCCAATTTTCTCCAATAAGTGAAGATACAATTAATAATAATGTACTATTTGGTTGGTGAAAATTTGTAATTATATAATCAATTGACTTGCAGCGATATGCAGGTGTTATCATCAATGAAGTAGTACCATGAATTGAAAGTAGCTGATACCTTGCCATATATTCAGCCAATTTTTGCCATGCCTCAATTGGTGGTAAAAATGATTTGATTTCGTCAGTTTCCCATTGTTTAATATTGAAAAAAGATTGTTTTTCTATTAATGGCTGATGTGCCAATAAATACAAACTTTCTAAAGTGCGTAAAGTAGTAGTTCCTACAGCAATGATTGAATTATTGTGATTAGCCAAGAGTGCATCTATCGTATCTTTGGTTACAGTAAAATATTCGCTGTGCATAAGATGTTGCCTAAGATTATTATCCTGCAATGGCTTGAATGTTCCTAAACCTACATGTAATATAACTTCAGCAAAATTAATATTTGATTTAATAAGTTTTTCAATTACTGCATTTGTAAAATGCAAGCCAGCCGTTGGAGCAGCAACTGAGCCATATTCATGAGCATATATAGTTTGATATCTATAATTATCATTTATGTTTGTTTCTCTTTTGATGTAGGGTGGAAGTGGTATGTTTCCAAATTCATCTAATATTTTTTCAAAACTTAGCTCTTCAATATTCCATGAAAATTCAATAATTGCATGTGCTTCTTTTCGACCTATGAATTTTGCTTTTAATTCGAGTTTTTTTGCTTCAAAAATACCATTAAATATGAGTTCTTCATTGAGCTTTAATTTTTTAATTCCTTTGACAAGACATTCATATTTTGCATAAGAAATATGTATTTTATCGTTTTTTTCGTACGGATGTAAGCAAAAAATTTCAAATTGTCGCCCTTTTTCATTGTTGAAAAATAGTCTAGCCTTTTGTACCTTAGTGGTATTTCTGATAATTAGCGAATTTTTAGGCAAAAACTCATGTATATTCAAAAAAACATTTGATAAAATTGTGTTATTAGTATAAATAAGTAATTTTGAATTATCTCTGTGTTCTAATGGAAATAATGCTATTTTTTCAGAAGGTAGCTCGTAATTATACAAATCGTTTGACATAAGTATCTTAATACAAAAAAATGCGAAATTATAAATTTAAGTACGCTTCTTGAATGTATTCATTTACAAGACTGTCAATAAGTTCTTTTACCGATATAATTTTGTCAATTCTATAAGCATTTGCCCCGGCAAAAGTAAATCCGTCATTTAGGTGTCCTTTTTTTGCATTTGTTAAAGCTGAAGCAATACAGTATGGTACTTTCGTGTAATCACAAGGAACTAAACATTTCCATGGGCAAATAAATGGTTTTTTATGCCCATTGGCAACCTCTTCTAAAAATACATTATTTATTGCTCTTCCCGGTAAACCTAAAGGACTTTGAATTATGACAATGTCTTCCTTTTTACAAGCTAAATACATTTCTTTAAATTTTTTAGACGCATCACATTCATGGGTAGCGACAAATCTAGTTGCCATCTGAACACCACTAGCGCCGAGTTGAAACATATTATATATATCTTTGCCCGTGTATATTCCACCTGCAGCAATAATTGGAATATCTTTTTGATACATATCTGAATATTTATTTACTTCGATTACGATATCTTTTAAGATTTTTTCTAGTGCAAATTCCGGATTGAGAATTTGTTCTTTTTTAAACCCAAGATGCCCACCTGCCAAAGGTCCTTCAACTACAATTGCATCTGGAACATATTCGTAATTACGATGCCAATATTCAAAAATAATCCTCATTGCTCGCAATGATGAAACAACAGGAACTACTTTAGTATGAACCGACTCTAATGTGTTAAATTTTTTGTAAACGGGGTTTTTTAATGCTAATCCAGCACCTACCAAAATAAGATCAATGCCTTCATCTATAGCTATTGATGCCAATTCATCAAAGTCACTATGCGCAAGCATTATATTAACGCCAAGGACTCCATCAGTTAAACTTCTAGCTTTTCGAATTTCTTTAGCTAAAGCTCTTTTGTTAGCTTCATTAAAGTTTTTATTAAAGTCAGATTCATGCATGCCAATTCCTGCTGCAGCAATAACTCCAATTCCTCCTTGATTAGCCACAGATGAAGCTAATCCGGATAAAGATATACCAATTCCCATCCCTCCTTGAATTATTGGAACTTTTGCAGTAATACCACCAATAACGAGAGGAGGTATGTTAATATTAATCATATAATAATCAATTGTGATATTTTAAAAATCATTTTGTGTTTGTAGAGTTTATTTATTAAATTACCTACAGTAAAATCTTTGGATATTATTAAATTAAGCAAGTATTTTACTTTAAAATAACTTTATTCAATGATTATGCAAAGTTAAGTATAAAAGTTGAAGTAAGAATATATGAATATTGTGTTATTTGTAATTATATTATAATTTTATCTATATTTCAACCATTTCCATAATTCTTTGTAACTAATTTTTTTGCCATACATTAATATACCTGTTCGGTAAATTTTTGCTGCAAACCATGTTGATGCTATAAAACCGGCTAATAATAAAGTCATTGATATTATTACATCAAAAATAGGAGGATTAAAAGGCAAACGAACCATCATAACAATAGGAGAGGTGAATGGGATTATTGATAACCAAAAAGCAACTGCTCCTTCTGGTTCGTTAACTATAATTTGACTCATTACAAGAGCAATAATGAGAGGTACTGTAATTGGGATCATAAACTGTTGAGTATCTGCTTCATTATCAACTGCTGAACCAATAGCGGCAAATAAGGAAGCATAAAGTAAATATCCAAAAACAAAGTAAAATAAAAACATTATAATAATTACAGGGAAATTAATTGCTTTTATTCCTTCAAGTATTTGATTCCCTCTATCGCCTGAAATCATTTCAGAGTATTGAATTTCTTGAATTTCATCTTGTGTTAGACCCTTATTTTGAATTAGTGTAGTTGGTTGTTCTTGATACGCAAACTTATCAGGTTGTACAAGTTGAAACCCAGTAATTATAATAAATGACAACACAATCCATAGAATAAATTGAGTTAAGCCAACCATTGCAATACCAATAATTTTTCCCATCATCAGTTGAAATGGTTTAACAGAAGAAACAATAATCTCAATTATTCTACTTGTTTTTTCTTCAATTACACCACGCATTACTTGTGATCCATAAGAGAAAATAAAAATATATATTAATATGCCTGCAATCATTCCGAGTATCGTACTAATTTCTGCAAATGAGTATTGCTCATCACCAGCATCTGTAAATATAATTGTATCCACATGAAT
>CAZKDV010000095.1:0-8673 GCA_964551645.1 uncultured Bacteroidales bacterium
TAAATATTTGTTGATTTATTAAAAATAAAAATCAAAAGTAATCAATTTATTATAAAAAAAATAACTCTATTTAAAGAATAATTTATTTTTTTATCAAATCACAGATATCAATTTGATAACCAAATAATTACACAAATAAACAAATTTATCCAAAAGTATAAAATTATTTCAACAAAGGAATTTAAAATTAAAATTTGTTTTCACTAGTATCCAATAAAAATTGAGTTTGTTACAAATTCATAACTGATTCAAAACAATTTAATTTGTTAATCACTTATACTCATTGTATTTTTGCAACTTAAATCCAAAGTTTAATGCAACAGCAGATAAGAAATATTTTAATTAAGTATTGGGGCTATTCTTACTTTCGCCCTTTACAAGAGGATATAATCTTATCTGTTTTGGCAGGGAATGATACTCTTGCATTATTGCCAACCGGCGGAGGAAAGTCAATTACTTTTCAAGTGCCGGCTTTAGCAAAAGATGGAATGTGCATCGTTATCACTCCATTAATAGCCTTGATGAAAGACCAAGTGCAGAACCTAAGGGCTAAGGGAATACCTGCAAATGCAATATATAGTGGAATGAATCAAAATGAAATTAACTACATCTTACATAATGCGGTAAAAGATGAATTGAAGTTACTATACATATCGCCTGAAAGAGCTATTACTGATAGTTTTAGGCAGATGTTTAAAAAAATGAATGTTAATTTGATTGCGGTTGATGAATCTCACTGTATTTCGCAATGGGGATATGATTTTCGACCTCCTTATTTGCGTATAGCCGAGTTACGCGAATATCATAAAGATATACCTATTCTTGCTGTTACTGCTACTGCAACCCCTCCTGTGGTTAAAGATATTCAAGAAAAACTCTTGTTTCAAAATGGAAAAGTATTTCAAAAAAGTTTTTTTAGAAGTAATTTAAGTTACGAAGTGTATTATGAGGAAAATAAAAATGAACGCATTTTGAAAATTTGCAATGAAAATCAAGGGACTGGAATTATTTATGTTAGAAATAGGAAAAAAACAAGGGAAATAGCCAAGTTCTTAATAAAAAATGGGATTTCTGCCGATTTTTATCATGCAGGCTTAACAGGAGAAGAGCGAGATTATAAGCAATCCGCTTGGACATCAGACAAAAGAAGGATAATGGTGTCAACTAATGCTTTTGGAATGGGAATTGACAAACCCGATGTGAGATTTGTATTGCATATTGATTTGCCCGATTGCATTGAGGCATATTTTCAAGAGGCAGGCAGGGCAGGTAGAGATGAGAAAGCCGCCAAATGTATCTTGCTATACAATAATACAGATATAATTCAGACAGATATTCAGTTACAGCAATCATATCCTGAAAAAGAATTTATTAAAAAAATATATTCATTACTCGGAAATTATTTTCAAATAGCTGTAGGAGCGGGCGAAAATATTACATTTGAATTTAATATTTCAGATTTTTGCGAATCATATAGCCTTAATTCTATTGAAACATATTATTCTTTAGCATTTCTCGAAAAACAAGGATATATTGCTATTTCCGAAGCATTTCACCAACCTTCAAAGGTTTTGTTTACTGCTAATAAAAATGATTTATATAAATATCAAGTTGAAAATCCAAACATCGACCCCTTAATAAAAGTATTGCTTCGTTCATACACCGGACTGTTTCACGATTATTCTCGTATTGATGAGAAATTTATTGCAAATAGACTGCAATCAGACAGAGACACAGTAATTAAAGTTTTGACCAATTTAGATAAAACTCAAATACTTTCGTATATTCCTACTTCTGATGTGCCAAAATTGACTTTCTTAATTCCAAGAATGAATGAAAGAGATATAATTTTAGATAAAGAAATTTATGAAGATAGATTTTTGAAAGCAAAAGAAAGATTAGATGCAGTTTATGAATATGTACAGACTCAGGCAAAATGCAGAAGCGAATTTTTGCTACAATATTTTGGCGAAACAAAAACCAAGCGATGCGGAGTTTGTGATGTGTGCCTTGAAAGAAACACTTTGACAATCAATCAGCAAGAATTTGACATAGTGATTGACAAAGTCAAGCCGCTGCTTAGGAAGCAAGATATGTCATACCAAGATATTGTGGCTTTGTTTAAAAGTGATGAACTAAGCAAGGTAAATGAAGTTTTAAAGTGGCTTGCCGAAAATGATAAAATAAAATTTGATGATAATATGATTTCATGGAATAAGAAAGAAGAGAAGTAAACTTAAATTGCTTTATCTGGCTTTTTTTAGTAATTTATGAAAAAATAAAATATTTATATTTTTGCTAAAAAAATAATTATGACAAAATATATACTTTTTGATGACATTACACGAAATTCGCTACTGCCTTTAACATATTTGAAACCGTCTGCTGATATTCGTTGCGGAATTATGAGTTTACGCGAAAAATGGGAGTTTTATCTAAAAAATAATACTAATAATTTATGTGCTAATTATTTACGCAAAAAATATCCTTTGGAAATTGCAACAGAAAATGTATTTATCAAAGGTACGCTATTCCCTAATACAGATTTGATTGAAAAAATATATCAATTGCAAATAGGTCAGGTTTTGATAGATTCAAAAAATGCTGTTGTGCTTGCATTTAAGCTAACTGACGAACAAGTTTTTAAATATGATATTGACAAAAAAGAATTTATAAGTTTTGATGATATCCAAGCATTGCAACAAATTGAATACGAAGGAGAATGTTATTCAATATCTCACTTGTGGGATATTTTTAGCCTTAATGATAGAGCAATAAATGAGGATTTTAAAACCTTGACTGAAGGCAGGCAGTCTGCTGAAATTTCATCTTCAAATCATATTATAAATAAAGAACAAATTTTTATTGAGCAAGGTGCTATTGTTGAGTGTTCGGTTTTGAATGCTTCGGCAGGTCCTATTTATATTGGCAAAGATGCAGAAGTGATGGAGTTTGCTGCAATTAGAGGTCCATTTGCCTTGTGCGAAAATTCGAGTTTGAAAATAGGAGCCAAAATTTATGGAGCAACTACTATTGGTCCTCATTGCAAGGTAGGAGGGGAAGTGAACAATTCAGTTTTTTTTGGATTTTCAAACAAAGCTCACGATGGTTTTCTCGGAAACTCAGTTATTGCTGAATGGTGTAACTTAGGTGCTGACACAAATAATTCAAATCTTAAAAATACTTACGAGGTTGTTAAGTTGTGGTCATATCCTGAAAGAAAATTTGTCTCAACCGGATTACAGTTTTGTGGATTAATTATGGCTGATCATTCAAAATGCAGCATAAACACTATGTTTAATACAGGTACGGTTGTTGGAGTGAATGCAAATATTTTTGGAACTGGTTTTCCACGCAATTTTGTACCATCATTTGCTTGGGGTGCAACGACAGTTACAAGTAAATTTCAATTTGATAAAGCTATAGAAATAGCAAAAAGTGTATTACAAAGGCGAGGTGTCATTTTGTCTGATATTGATATTGAAATTTTACATTCGGTTTATCAAATGTCAGAATAATTCAATTTATTGAAAATGGTATAATTATTGACATACTTTCGTTTTTTAATAGACTTAAATATGAAAGATGAAAGTAAATTTGACTTAGATTTTTTTTTAGATAGCGAGTCTGGTGTGCCAGAAGGAGAATTTTTTCCTTTACTTTCAAAAGAAGACGAACTTAAAATTGAATCTGAAGATATACCCACAGAATTGCCGATACTGCCTTTACGCAATACAGTCTTATTTCCCGGAGTGATTGTCCCTATTACCGTTGGAAGAGATAAATCTATACAGCTTATTAAAGATCACTATAAAAACGGAAAACTTGTTGGTGTTGTTGCACAAAAGGATAGCGAAACCGAAGACCCCGGCGTAGAAGATATATACTCAATTGGTACAGTTGCCTATATTATCAAACTTTTGCAAATGCCAAACGGAACAAATACTGTTATTATTCAGGGCAGAAGTAGATTTCATATTGACGAAATTACACAAACAGAACCATATTTGAAAGCGAAAATTTCGCCATTTAAACATAAACCTTCAATTAATACTAATCCGTCCACATTTTCGCCATTAATTGAAAGCATCAAGGACACAGCAATTCAAATCATTAAGTTGTCGCCCAATATGCCCTCCGAAGCATCTTTTGCTATTCAGAATATCGAATCTCCACAGTTCTTAGTGCATTTTACATGTTCTAATTTAAGTATTTTAGTTGAAGAAAAACAAGAATTGCTTGAAATGGACGATTTTGATGCGCTTTCTCAAAAAGTTTTAGAACAGCTATCAAAAGAACAGCAAATGTTGGAGTTGAAAAACCAAATACAAAAAAAGGTTAAAAAGGATATTGATAAGCAACAAAGAGATTATTTGCTCAATATGCAGTTGAAAACCATACAAGAAGAACTTGGCGATTCTCCAAATGAGCAAGAAATTATTGAACTGAAAGAAAAAGCTAAAAATAAGAAATGGACAGATGAAATAAAAGAAATTTTTGAAAAAGAATTAAAAAAACTTCAACGAATGAACCCCTCTGCCGCTGAATATTCTATTCAACTTAATTATTTGGAATACTTAGTGGAATTGCCTTGGAACGAGTTCAGTAAGGATAATTACAATCTGTCAAACGCTGAAAAAATATTAAATAGAGACCATTTTGGATTGGAAAAAATTAAGGAAAGAATTGTTGAGTTTTTAGCTGTTTTGAAAATGAAAGACAATAAAAATGCCCCAATTCTTTGCCTTGTTGGACCTCCGGGAGTTGGAAAAACATCGCTTGGCAAATCAATAGCTGAATCTCTTAATCGAAAATACATCAGAATATCTCTTGGTGGTATGCGAGATGAAGCTGAACTCAGAGGACATCGAAAAACATATATAGGAGCAATGCCAGGTAGAATTATTCAAAGCCTTAAAAAAGCCAAAACTGCAAATCCTGTTTTTGTTTTAGATGAGATTGATAAAGTAAGCGGAAATAATATTCAGGGCGACCCACAATCTGCATTATTAGAAATTCTTGACCCCGAGCAAAACACTACTTTTCATGATAATTATCTCGAAGTTGATTTCGATTTGTCAAAAGTCTTGTTTATAGCAACAGCAAATACTCTTTCAACTATTCATCCTGCTTTGCGTGATAGAATGGAGATAATTGAAGTTAGTGGATATACGGTTGAGGAAAAAATTGAAATTGCAAATAGACATTTGATTCCTAAGCAAATGGATCAACATGGGCTAAAAATGAAAGATTTGAGCTTTTCTAAGCAAGTGTTATCACAACTTATTGAGGAATATACCAGAGAATCTGGTGTTAGAGGTTTAGAACAAAGTATTGCAAAAATTATTAGAAATTACATTCGTTTTATCGCATCGGAGCAAAAGTATAATAAGAAGATATCTGAGCAAGATATTGAACGAATTATGGGACTTAGGAAGTTTCAAAAAGAGAAGGCTTTTGCCAAAAAAACGGTTGGTGTTGTTACTGGTTTGGCATGGACAATGTTTGGAGGGGATATTCTTTTTGTTGAAGCAAGTTTAAGCAAGGGCAAGGGAGTTTTGACTATGACAGGTAATTTGGGCGATGTGATGAAAGAATCAGCAACTTTGGCTTATGAATATCTGAAATCTCATAGCGAACAACTTAATATTCCGATAGAGAAATTTGAACAATACAATATACATGTGCATGTGCCTGAAGGTGCAACGCCAAAAGACGGTCCTTCAGCCGGAATAACAATTTTTACTGCAATGACATCAGTTTATTTGAATAAAAAAATAAATCCAAAAATTGCGATGACTGGCGAAATAACGCTTAGAGGAAAAGTACTACCGGTGGGAGGCATCAAAGAAAAAATTCTTGCTGCTAAAAGAGCAGGAATTAAAGAGATAATTCTTAGCGAAGAAAATATGAAAGATATTCATGATATTGAAGATAAATATACTAACGGATTAGCGTTTCATTATGTTGATGAAATGAAAGATGTTATTCCGCTTGTGTTTTAATTGAAATATAATTCATATATTGTTTCTTATTTGAATTAACTCTAATGTTTTTGCAGGAATGAAGAGAAAAATACTGTTTTTGTCATTATGGTATCCCAATAATACTGATAATATGTTGGGACTTTTTGTTCGTAAACAAGCATTGGCTTTGGCTGAAAAATATAATGTTTCAGTAATTTCGGCAGTAGGAATTGATAAACGCGACAAGCCCGGTGTTAAAATTGGAGTAGTTGATGATAAGTTGAAAGAAATAATAGTTTATTACAATTCTTCAAAGTTTAAGATTCTAAATTTAATTCGCTTTTTTACCTCTTATATGGTTGGATATACATTTTACCGCAAAAAGTATGGAAAACCCGAACTAATTCATGCAAATATTTTAACTCGAGTTGGTTTTGTTGCTTATTTGTTGAGCAAGTTTTATGGAATAAAATATGTTGTGTCCGAGCATTGGTCAAGGTATTACAAAGAAAATCTTTCGTATAAATCATGGATTAGGAAATATTTAACCAGTAAGGTTGCTTCAAAAGCAGAATATATTATAGTGCCTTCTGAACGCTTGCAAAATGCTATGATTGAGCAAAAAATTAGAGGAAGTTATGTTGTAGTGCCAAATGTTGTTGATACAGATTTGTTTACAATTGCTTCTGATAAAGCAGAAAATAAAACCAAGCAATTTGTTCATATTAGTTGTTTTGAGGATAAATCAAAAAATATTTCGATGCTTTTTAAAGCAGTGAAATTATTGAAGCAAAGACGAACAGATTTTGAACTGATTATGATTGGAGATGGAGAAGATAAGGCGAAAATGGAGGAATTGGCAGAAAACTTAAATATTAAGGATAAAGTTGTATTTAAAGGACAATTAGAAGATGATGAATTGGCTGATGTTGTTAGTCATGCAGATTGTTGCGTTTTGTCAAGTCGTTATGAAACATTTGGAATAGTGGTATATGAGGCATTTTCTTCGGGTCTTCCTGTGCTTTCAACCGATGTTGCTGATGTGAAAAAACATATAGACGAAAAGTATGGAATTATTGTTAAAATCCATGACGCATCTAATTTTGCTAATGATATGGATGTAATCTTAAATAAACTTGAAGATTTTAGTCCGTATGAACTTCGTGCTTTTATTGTAGAAAATTTTAGCAAAGAGCAAGTAAAAAAACATTTAGACCATATTTATCAAAAATGCTTGAAATAGAATATGAAAATAATGAAGAGATGATTATTACTACGATTACAGAAAAAATACACACATATAATAATTTTCCAAATAAAGAAAAAATAGTTTCCGAATTATATCAAAAAGCATTGCCTAAAAGCAGAATTGCTTTTCCTAATGAAAATATTACCCCTGTTCAAAGTGCTGTTTTACTTTTATTATATCCCAAAAATGGGCAAACTCATTTAGTGTTTATTGAAAGAACTAAAGATAACAGAGTTCATAGTGGACAAATTGCATTTCCAGGCGGTCGCTTTGATAGTGAAGCAGGCGATATCACTTTGGAAGATACGGCACTTCGTGAAACTTATGAAGAAATAGGCATTGCAAAGGAAAACATTGTAACAATAGGAAAGTTATCGGATTTGTATATAGCTCCGAGTAATTTCAATGTTGCTCCATTTATTGCTTATATGCACTCAACTCCCTATTTTGTCAGGTGTGAAGAAGAAGTAAATAAAATACTTGAAATTCCACTATCTGCCTTATTAAAGCAAAATAAGTTGAAAATTGCTGAATTTGAAACATATAGCGGAAAAATTTCAGCTCCGTGTTATATGTGGAACGATATTAAGATTTGGGGCGCAACGGCTATGATGCTTACAGAGTTTTTGTTTGTTATGCAATTAGAAGTTTAGTTTTTTTCAACATTCATAATTTGTTTTTGCCGTATCGGCGGGCATGTTCGGAATAACCACATCATGCTTGATTATCCCTTTTTCTTTCCATCTTCCTGTTTTATATACTATCCATGAGAAGACTAAACCAATAATCCATGCAATGGGTATTCCCCACCATATTCCGTTAGTGCCAATTTCTCGCGACAGCAAGTAAGATAGAGGAATACGAATAATCCATAAGGAAAAAAGTGTAGCAAACATGGGCATTATAGTATCTCCGGCACCACGCAAAACACCGTGTATCATAAACATTGACCCAAAAATAATATAAAAACCACTAACAATAATCAAGTATTCTCCCCCGATTTTAATAACATCAGGATCCATATTGAAAAGTCCGACAATTTGATGTCTAAAAACTACACAAATAATAGTTAGACTTATGGTAATCAAAAAATTAGCCCAAAATGAAAAATTAAAACCTTTGTAAACTCTGCTTGCTTTGTTTGCACCTATATTTTGTCCAACAAACATTGATAAAGCAGCCGACAGGTTCATAGCCGGAAGCACAATAAATGTTTCTATTCTTGTAACCACAGTATATGCAGCCATTGCACTTGTTCCAAACTCACTAACAATACGCACTAAAGCCATTATTCCGAGAGCAACAAATGTTTGTTGAAAGCCAGTAGGTAGTCCAATTCTCAAACTTTGAAATAAAATCTTTTTGCAAAAACCAATTTTGGTAAAAGCAATTCTAATAAATGGATGTTTTTTGTTGATATACAAGGCGTTTGCTACAAATGCCACACATTGAGAAATT
>CAZKDV010000095.1:8683-8965 GCA_964551645.1 uncultured Bacteroidales bacterium
AGCCCATGCAACTCCTTCAATGCCCCATGAAAAAACAACTACAAAAACAAGGTCTAAAACTACATTTAATAAAGTGCTGAAAATTAAAAAATATAAAGGTGTTTTCGAATCGCCTAAACCTCTTAAAATAGCATGTGTGCCATTAAAACCAAACATAAACACTAACCCCACTAAATATATTTTGTAATATGCAGTTGTATCACTAACAATTTCACTTGGGAGTTTTAAAATAGAAATAACAGGATTTGCAAATAAAAGACCCAAAATAGTAAGTATTACTGC
>CAZKDV010000096.1:0-8892 GCA_964551645.1 uncultured Bacteroidales bacterium
GTGGCTTGGTTTTCGGGCGGTAGAGTGCGCAACACACACCCTGCGAGCCAACGGTCTATCAAATATACATAAATTTATCCAACGGGCAAGTCGCCATAGCCTGAAGCTAAGCCGCTGTTAGGCGTTTGCCCGTTCATATATTTTGTTATTTTTTCTTCTTTTTAGCTTTTAAAATATGTTTATAATTTTCAGAAATATAAACTTCATAAAACTCTGTTTTGTCTTGGAAATATTGCCCGTTTTTATTCCATTCTTTATTTAATCCTTCATTTTTAGATAATGCGACTTCAATCAATTCAGGATAATAGGGTTTGCTCCTGTTTTTAGAAAGATAAGTCCTTAACAAATCTTCTTTTTCCTTGTTCTCAAATAAATTACTATAATTTGTTGGCGATTTTATCGACAATTTTTCCACTTCTTTTTTTGCTTTTCTTTTTTCCACTTCTTGATTTAAAATAGCTTCACCTTGGTCATAATATGTATCAAATTCAGCTCTACTGGAAAAGTGCTCTTTTACACCCATGTTTGCAGCACCTCTTCCAGAGTATGCTTTCTCACGACAGCCACAATCGTAACCAATTCGCCAATTATTTCTAAAAAGATATAAATCAAAATCTGTTCGGATCCTATATTCACATCTACATTCTAAATACATTTTGTCAGCTATTACTTTTTTATCAGGATTTTGCGAATAATAAATTTTAAAATACTTCGCTGGATTTTGTTTTCTCAATTGTTCTTCAAAGTCGTTATTGATACTTTTAAACTTATTTCCAATATCTTTAAGAATTTCCTCATAATTTTCTTCTCTATCCCCATCTCGTTGCATTTTCTTATAATCAGTCATTATTTCTTCGTTGATATTGTACGGATTTTGCAATAACTGTTTGTTGTATTCTGCAAAAATAGAATCTAATTTTTCAATATAGTTGGCATGTTCTAAAGAATCTCTTTTTTCTCTTTCTTCAAGCATTTCTTGTAACATTTCTAAATTAAAAACCTCATCTTTCAAATACTCATTTTCAATATCCAAATCGTTGAAAGCAAATGATACTTTCTGTGGACTTTCTATCAACGAGAAAAATTTATATACAGAATCATTGGGTATTAATAAAGACTTCTGTGGGTTATTGTCAGTGTACATAATCACTAATGTTGGATATAAACTATTATCAACAAAACACCAATCATAATCGTTAATTTTAACTTTTAAATATTCAAATTTATTTTTAAGATTCTCTGCATTTTCAATAGGAATATTTATTTTACTTCGCCACTCTGTTCCATTTTTTAATGCAAAAGAAACATCAAAAAATTCATCTTCAGAATTATACACAAGGTATTTCGTTCTTATACGATCATGCCAAAGAAATGGATTATATATTTTATTTATGATTCTATATTTGATAGCTTCAACACAAATTTCTGGGAATTTTTGTAGTGATTGAGTTTTTAGCCGTTCCTCATAATCAGCCTGTTTTTCGAATTCGCCTTTTGTTTGCCAATTTGCAAAATTATGCTTTATCAAATTTTCAATTTGTCCTCTATCAGAACTTTCATAACGCCGTATAGCTGCTCGTGCTTCTTCCGCTTTTCTTCTTTTCTCCGCCGTTTCTTCTGATTTTCTCTTTTCTGTTTCTGCTTTTTGTTTTTCTTGTCCAATTTCTTCGGCAGTTTTTAAACTTTCTGCTTTTTGTAATTCTTCCGAGTACCACACAGCAACTCTTGCTTTTTTTGTGATATACCCATCAAGAGCATCGCTTAGTCCCTCCATAATCAGAAGTGCTACTATCTCATTCATTCGTGAATAGCCGAGTTTTTGAGCCGCTTCTTTTTCAATTTGCTCAATTCGTTTTACGTAAGTGGTTTTTTGTTGAGCATGTACTGAATTGAAACTAAATAGTATAAATAATATCAACACAAAGAATATTTTACTATTTTTTTTAAATTGTTTCATTCTAAATAATTTATTGTTTTAATATTATTTGTTTCTTTATATCATCAACAATTATTGTATCAGGATCTATTTTACCATAACTTGGAGGTGAAGTAAATAAAATCAAGTTATCCTCTAAAAATTGGGGCTTTTCAAAACTATTATATTTACCCTCACTATATAAACCTTCAAACTTCCAATCAAATTTTCCTTTTATGTAATCCAATTTGTATATACCCCCAATCGTTCCTACATACAGATACTTATTATCATATATAGGGGTTGACATATTAAAGCCACCAAGATTCACCGTCCAAATATTTTTTTTATTTCTCAATGATATTCTTGTTGCATGTGCTTCCTCTCCATCCATGTCAGTCTCTGTATATATTGCAACAACATACTCTTCATCAAAAATAAAGTACAACGTTTCTATTGAAAACAAATCATTTTTCAAGGGTAAATTACAAAAGAGAGTGTCATTTTTAAACACTTCACCTTTAGTAATCTTTATTTTCTCATTATTAGAAATTCTATATGTAGTATCATCACAAGCAGATTGTCCTTCATACTCGTAGTCAACAAAAATTGCCTCATTAAGCATTTTTAAGCTGTCTTCATGATATTTTGCCATAGAAACGCTGGGACTCCTAGTAAATTTATCAGTTTCTTTTTCTATCATAAAACTTGAATTACGAATTTTAAAACTTTTTATTCCTAATGGCACTCCCACTAACACAATCAGCCCACTAATACCTAAAAATAGATATTTGTGAGTAATTTTCGGAATTTTCTTACCTTCATATTTTAAAGATTGTATCAATCCTACAACATATAACACGAATACAAATATTGAGGTAATATGTACATAGTAGGCGAATTGATATTCGTCTAATGCAATATAGAATATTACACAACTTAACTGAACAATACCTATAATAAGCCCTATTAGATATATTGTTTTTTTACTTGAAACGCATAATCCAACAATTGTGTAAAATATAGTATATGGTATTGCAAAAAACACTATAGTTCCTGACAATGACCAGTGCAACAAAGTTCTAAAAAAATCATATTTATCATCCTCCCACCATTGTTGATGTGTGGAAACTTGATATAAATCATGGAGTCCGTAAAAAAAGTATAAAAACAGTCCAAAAAATCCTATAAGCCCTATTATGGACATTATTTTTACTGTCTTCATACTTTTAGGTTTTTTCTTTTCACCTATTTCAACTTTTTCCCCTTTTATATTCTCGCTCAGTTTATTTTCGCTTGTTTGACTTTCAAGCGCAATTAAATCTGTAAACCTTTCAATATTGTAGGCTCTTGCTCTTTTCTTAACGGTTAGAATATCATAAATGTACCACACCAACAATCCACCAAGAGTAACATATTTAATTAATTGGAGAAAATACCACAACCAATGCGTAAGAACAGAATATTTACTATGCATTGTAAATTCCAACATTGGAGATATTCCTAAAATGGCTGTAAACAGCATTGTCTTTGGAGAATATAACCTATAGTCGTGTTTTTTTGACAAATAAGTTATACCTCCTTTTAGATAACCGCAAACCTTATCCAATGTTTCTTGGTCATACGTGATTAACGCTTGCTCTACTTTTTGAAAATCTTTGGTTTCAAAAAATGATTTATGTTTTTGAAGCCATTGGTCTAGATTAATTGCTTTCATAGTTGTACTTTTTAAAATTTGTATTATTTACTAATTCTTGAAGGTAAGGTGTGCAATCATATGAAAAAGCGCTTGACGAAGGATGAAATATGGGAAAAGTAGGAATATTTTTGTCTTTAGAATTGTAATAATACAGTTTTCCGTATTTACCGTCTAGAACTTCGTTGCCCCATTTTCCATTAGCGGACATTTTATCCCACAATCTTTCTCCCCAAACAATTATCAAATCGGGTTGAAATTCCTGTAAAACCTCAAAAAATGCTGTTTCATTGTTAGAAAAATCTTTCTCTTTGGGTGAAATTCTTGGCTCACCAATGCTTGCATTTTGAACATAGTTGTAAAAAAGTATTGAGTTCCAAAATTCAATAATAATTTGATTTTCAACTTGTTCTCCAAACAGCACATTGGTAAAACGAGTAAAAGTACGCATCCAATTATCGTGGTCTGCTTCTCCTTTTTTATAAGAAAGGAATTTGTTTATCACTCTTGTTGTAAATTCGCGACATTCATTGTCGAAATTCTGTAAATTACCACATTCATCGCAACCGCCACAATAATGACTTTCGCCTAATACGAGGATTTTTTTATTTTCATATCCTTGCTTGTAATTCTTCCCTACCCAAGGCTTGAAAAATACGTTTTTCATCATTTTTTAATTTTAATAACACCTACTCTTTACAGGATTTTCAGCCCTCTCCTTTGACTGGCTACACTTCTGGATTGCACTGCGCTGTCCGCGGGTGTCGCCTAACGGTTTGCGTGTATGTGCAGTAGCGGATTAGAAGCACTTTCCTGTCCGTTTACCACAAAGTTTTTTAGATGCACAGACCTTCGATTTACCACTTCACCCGCTATTGCCACATACACGCTGTTACCTGCTGGCCTTCCTTCTTTCGTGTCGCTGTATCCCTTGTCAATATTGAGTTTCCGTGTCATTGGCTGCTGTGTTTGTTGGTCTGTGTGTCGGTGTATTTTTATTTTTTGAAGCGTTGGGAAATTTTTTAAAAACAATTTTGTCTGCGTTAGCAAAGCAAGCTCTTTTGCAATTTTGGGTCTGTGCGATGGCTTGTGCGAATTGCAAATGTGCTTGCTTTAGCTTGGGCTTTCTTATTTCTTTCCATATTTTCTGAATGCTGCAATAAACTGATATATTAAAAATCCAACAATGATTTTATTCAAAAAATCAATAGTCAAAGTAAAACCATTGAGTTCAGATTTGTTGACCAAAAAATCTGTTCTATGTGTTATGTCAATAAATGAAAAGTAATAGCCAAATAAATTCCAATCAATTTCGTTGGAACAAAAAATTCTATCCAAACTCCATAAATACAAAATGTAAAATAGAATTGACAAGACTATTGTTCCGATAAATGGTTCTTTAATTGATAGTCCGTGATTGTTTGATAATCCATTTATTTTAAGAATAACTCTATCCCAATATGGTAAATTCTCAATGTTTTTAAGTGCTTCGTGAGATATTGCTTGAAATTTTTGTGCTTCATAAAAATTCCCTGATGCTTCAAGCTGTTTTTTTAATTGTAAAAATGTTTCGTAACGTGTCTTGAAATAATTCTTGTCTTTTCTATCAGGATAATGAATATTTTCAATGGTTTTTATTTTATCAAAATCCTTGTATTTGCTTGGAAAGTCGCAAGCGGTTAAAGTAGTTTGCCCAAATTTGTTTCTGTAAAGCGAAATTGTAGAATAATCATCAAACGCAACATTATCAAACCAAACTTTGTCAAGATTTGATTTGTGCATTTCTAATTTTGTTTCTTCTGTTTCTTTTCTGAATGGTTTGATGCCATAAAAATTAGCTCCTAATTGGGCTGAAAAATTTCTGATATACCAACTGTCTATGTTGCAATTTTCAACTAGCAATTCGCCTGTTGAATAACCGCTTAGAGATAAAGCAAAAAGTTTAGCGTTGATTATTTTAGTCAAATTGTGTTCTTTATTGGCTGAATACTGAACACTCAAACTAATTTTAAAATTCTGCTTTTCTTCATCGCTCGGATAATATCCAATTTTATTTACGCTATCATAAGGTATTTTGTAAATACCCCTTTTGTCGCTCTTATTTTCATTAACCGTGAAAACTATATTCCTGCAATCGTAAATGTAAAATGAGTGTTTTTCTGCAAATAAATTTTCAAAGGTTGCATTGACAGATTTTAATAACTTCTTCCAACGAATTGGAAAAATATTTTCTTCCGTGTATGAAACAACAGCCCTTTTTAAATCAAGCAAAAACAATGATTTATTTAAAAGACAATTGTTTGCTTCAACACTTCTCAAATTTTCATTTTTTATTCTTCCTTGTAAAATTGAACTTCCAAAGAAGATTGAGAAATTTGTTGTGATGATATTTTCTACGTTAAGTTCATTTATAAAACAGCTTATAAATTGAATGCTTATGTCTTTGAAGTCTATTGTTTCGTTGTTTTCAATTTCTAATTTGTTAAAACGACAACCTATAAAACTAAACGTAATTCTTCCATCTTGAAAAGGCACGTATTCAAATTCCGATGCTCTTATGACGATTTTGGTATCGTTAGAGTAGTCTACATTCTCTATGATTGAATATGGTGTCAAATAATTATCCATTCATTCCTTCCTTGTTAGTCGTTACATTGCTTGAAAATCACCTATAACAAATATAATATTTTATTGTGTTGAATGAACTTTAGCATATTTGAAATGTTAGTTTGTCCAAACTTTGTAGCTTACCATTAATCTACTCGTAAAGTCGCTCCAACTCATATCGGTTATATTGGGATTTCCGGGGAAAGGGTCAATGAGCAATACGCTATGAGGAAAATAATTTGTTTCACCTTTATTATCTTTTACTGACTGATAATACATTCCTATCAAAACATAAGCGTGTCCGATATTAGTTCCTGATTGAGTAAGCCCAACTATTAAAGGTTTTTCTTTTAATAGAAATGCTGTTATTTCTTTTGTGCTTGTTGAGTAAAAGTTACTGTTTACAAGAATTTTATTTCCGTAAATATCAACTTCCCAACCGTTAAGTGCTTTAAACATCATATTCGGGTCTGCGGGTTTGTCGGCTAATTTTCCTAACGTTCTTTTTACAATCTGTTCTTGGGAGACAGGAATGTTGTAATAATTCAAAATCATTTGAATACACGCAGCCCAACACCAATTCATACTTCTTTGTTTTCCGAATGTTGCTACCTCATTAAAATCACTTGTCGGAACTCCGACATAAGTATATTTTTCTTTGACAGCCCCTAATTTTTGAGCATCTGCATTTTGAATTATCACAATTGCAGAAACAAAGAAAATAGTTTTTAGGAAAGATGTTTTTGAAATACTAATCATTGAACTCTTTTACAAGTTTTTTAGCTAATTCATCAAATGGCTGGTCAAAATTTTTGTTTACAACAGAAACGACTAAAATCGGTTTTGCTTTTTCATCATCTTCGTCTTGTTTGTATATGATACGAAGTAATACATCTGAATTTTTCAAAAGATAAATACCTTTAAACTCTGTGTTTTTCACTTCAAGGTCGCTAATTTCTGTTACTTTCATTTTTTTGATTGCTTGGGATTTAATAGCTTCCGCTAAAGATTTTCCTTTACCCTTTCCCGATGATTGTAAAACAAAATCAAAAGAAGTGTATGAAACAGGCGAAGAAGTTTGAATTTTTTTGTCCATTCTCACAAACTCTTTATCATTGTAATAACCACCATAGTAATAATTATATTTTTGAACGGTCTTATAGATAGGTGTTTCGGTATATGTTTTTTCATCAAAACCAATATTTAATGAACCCATTTTAATCATATCATTTACTGAAATATTTGGTTCCTTTATATCTAGGCTATATGGTTCAAGGTCTGAAATATCTACATTGGGATATTCGTCAATTATCTGTCCCAATGTTGTGTTTTTGTTATATCCTAAATATTGATTGTTACCCGATTTTTCAAATAGCATTTCAGCAATGCCATCATTGTCAACGTAGTCGCTTTTAACGCCATATATCCTGCCAATATCATACAGTTTAACATCGTCAAATTGCGGATTGGTTATGTATAATCCTTTCTTGTCAATAATTCCATATTTATCAGATGATTTTACAAATGCAACATCTCCATAAAAACCTCTTGCAATTTCCTCAAATTGGGGGTTTACCTCATATTTCCCTTCTTTGTTTATAAATCCCCATTTATCGTCAGAGTGCTTAACAGCAGCAAGTCCGTTGGCTGAAAAATCGTTAGCATCTTTGTATTGGGGATTGATAATATATTTTCCAGTCTTGTCAATATAGCCAAAACTATTTCCTTGTGAAACGACAGACACTCCATTTTTAAAACCGTAAGGCATACCAAAATATCCTTCAAATTGTGGATTTATTTGATATTTCCCTTCCTTGTCAATACAACCCCATTGCTTACCGTCACTGCTTACAAAAGCCAACCCTTCTTTGAAGTTATCAGGTTCGCACCAAAATTTTTCTTTATCCTCAACAAATTGAAAATTGATTTTTACCGCTCCGCTTTTGTCAATAAATCCCCACTGTTTTTCTTTTTTCTTCTCATCAATCTTTGCAACGGCTGCTAAGCCGTCTTTAAATTCTTTTGCATCATCATAAATAGGATTGATTATAACTTTTCCACTCTTGTCAATGTAGCCCCATTTTCCTTTGATTTTAACCCTTGCCATTCCCTCACTAAATCCAAAACAAATTTCAGCTTTATCAACTGTGAATAGAATTTTGTTTTCCTTGCTAATGAATTGTGGTTTACCATTTTCCATAACTACACAGGCTAAACCTTCCGAAAAACTTGTTGCGTCTTTATAAATTGGGTTGATTACATACTTGCCGTCTTCCCCAATAAATCCATATTTACCGTCATTTGATTTAAACAAAGCCAATCCTTCCGAAAAGTTAAAGGCATCGTCAAATTGCGAGTTAATAATGTATTTTCCTGTTTTATCAACATATCCCCATTTGTCGCCTGACTTTATAGGGAATAGTTTTACATCATCTTTGGATTTGTTACACGAAAAAAGAGTTAATGCTGCAATAGCAACAAAGCATAGAAAAGAAAATTTCATCTTCATCTTTTGGGTTTTAAATTTTGATTTCATTGTCGTTCTGTTTTTGTTTATAAATTTTTGGATACCATTGCGTGCGTTGGCAAAAAATGGCTCTTTTGGTTTTGCGAAGGGTTGGCTTGTGTGTCGGGCAAAACCAAATGTGCCATTTGTGCGGCTGGCTAAAATTGT
>CAZKDV010000097.1:0-8642 GCA_964551645.1 uncultured Bacteroidales bacterium
AAAATTGTTTGATTTTAATTTTGGGTGACCCAGTGTCGAAGTCAGGAAAGACCAAATATACCGACTAATAAGAATTGCTCGTTCTTCGTCGGGGGGTAGGTTGATTGAGTATATTGGCAACAATATACCTAGATAAATGACAGCAACCTTAGGGTAACAGAATCCGGCTTACAAAACGATGTTTCTCCATCGGCAAAAGTTAATAGCTCTTGCCGATGTGCTTTTATAATACTATGAACGACTTTCTATAAGAACTTCAAGAATCTTAATCGCAGCATCTGAAATTACTGTTCCAGGTCCAAATACTGCTGTTGCTCCTACTTCAAACAAAAAGCTATAATCTTGAGGTGGTATAACTCCTCCAACGATAATCATAATATCTTCACGACCCAATGCTTTAAGCTCAGCAATAACCTGCGGAACAAGTGTTTTGTGTCCTGCTGCTAGCGAAGAAACGCCTAAGATATGAACATCGTTCTCAACTGCTTGCTTAGCTGTTTCTTTAGGTGTTTGGAACAAAGGACCAATATCAACATCAAATCCCATATCTGCATAAGCTGTTGCAACAACTTTAGCACCTCTATCATGTCCATCTTGCCCCATTTTAGCAATCATAATGCGGGGTCTCCTGCCTTCAATTTCGGTAAATCTATCAGCAAGTTCGCATGCTTTTTTAAATGATTCATTGTCTTTTGATTCAGACGAATAAACTCCAGATATTGAACGAATCACAGCTTTATACCTCCCAAAAACTTTTTCACATGCCATAGAAATTTCGCCTAAGGTAGCTCTTCTTTTGGCTGCTTCAATTGATAATTCTAATAAATTGCCATCTCCTGTTTCACAAGCATTAGTTATTGCTTGCAGGATATTTTGAACATCTTCGTTATTTCTTTCTTTTTTCAACTTTGCAAGTCGGGCTAATTGTGCTTCACGAACAGCAGTATTGTCAACTTCCAATACTTCAATTGGGTCTTCGTGGTCTAACTTAAACTGATTGACACCAATAATTGCATCATGTCCGCTATCAATCCGAGCTTGTTTTCTTGCAGAAGCTTCTTCTATTCGCATTTTTGGGATACCGGTTTCAATTGCTTTAGCCATTCCGCCAAGTTCTTCAATTTCCTGAATATGTTTCCAGCCCAAATGAAGTAATTTGTGTGTAAGATATTCAACATAATATGAACCTCCCCAAGGGTCAATAGCTCTGCAAATATCTGTTTCTTCTTGTAAGTAAATTTGTGTATTTCTTGCGATTCTTGCCGAAAAATCGGAAGGAAGTGCAATTGCTTCGTCTAAAGCATTAGTGTGCAATGATTGTGTGTGTCCCAAAGCAGCCGCCATTGCTTCTATACATGTTCTTGCAACATTGTTGAAAGGATCTTGTTCGGTTAAGCTCCATCCTGATGTTTGACTATGTGTACGAAGCATTAAAGACTTCTCATTTTTAGGATTAAATTGCTTCACAAGTTTAGCCCATAACATACGCGCGACTCTCATTTTTGCAATTTCCATAAAATGATTCATACCAACAGCCCAGAAGAATGATAAGCGAGGTGCAAAATTGTCAACTGGAATGCCCGCCTCAATTCCTTTGCGTATGTATTCTATTCCATCAGCTAGAGTATATGCCATTTCAATATCAGAGGTTGCTCCTGCTTCTTGCATGTGATAGCCACTAATTGAAATTGAGTTGAACTTAGGCATATATTGCGAAGTAAATTTGAAAATATCTGCAATAATTCTCATTGACGGCTCAGGTGGATAAATGTATGTATTACGCACCATAAATTCTTTCAAAATATCATTTTGTATGGTACCTGTCAGTTGCTCATAAGTTGCTCCTTGTTCAAGTGCCGTAACAATATAAAAAGCAAGAATAGGCAAAACTGCGCCATTCATGGTCATAGACACTGAAGTTTTATCGAGTGGAATTTGGTCAAAAAGTATCTTCATGTCTAAAATCGAGTCAATAGCCACACCTGCCTTTCCAACATCGCCCACAACTCTCTCGTGGTCAGAATCATAGCCTCTGTGTGTAGCTAAGTCAAATGCGACAGATAATCCTTTTTGTCCTGCTGCAATATTTCTTCTATAAAAGGCATTAGACTCTTCGGCAGTTGAAAAACCGGCATATTGTCTAATTGTCCAAGGTCTGTTTACATACATTGAAGAATATGGACCTCGAAGAAAAGGAGGAAGTCCAGACGCATATTTATTATGTTCTATGTCGGCAATATCTTCGGCTGTATATATGTTTTTCAATTGTATTTTTTCAGATGTTTCCCAAAGCAAGTCTTTATACTTTTTATTCTTACTTTCAGTATTGATTTTCGAAAAATCTATTTGTTTAAATGTTGCTCTCATTTTATTTCATTTTTATTATTGAACAAATTGATACCAAGTTTTTGTTGAAAATCTTTTAAAAACTCAAGTGCATTCACTTTCAAATGTATAAAATCATCAACTCCGGCATTAGTTAACATTTGTATTGAATCTATTGGGTTTCCTGCTATAATTACTTGAATTTCATGATTTGCATTTTTTATTGCTTTTATCAAATCGGGGGCTAAATTAGGATATTCCTCATCTGAACTGCAAATTACAACCACATCGGTTTTACTTTTGATTATATCATTTACTGTCCAATCTATTGCTTGAATTGGGTCGGCATCAATTATTTCAAAGTTTACGATACCGAAAAAATTACTTGCAAATTGTGCTCTTGCTTTTCTCATTGCAAGATTTCCGTATTGTGCCAAATATACTTTTGGTCTAAATCCTCCATTATTTACATAACTTTCAGTGCACAAACGCAATTCCTCAAATGCTTGCGGTCCTCTGTATATTTTCAAAACATTTTCATTTTCCGCTGTTTTCTTATAGTCAAGAGAAATTTTGTCTAACATGGCTTCATTCAAATTTGGATATTGATTAACGCCAACTATACTTGTTTTTCTTTCGGCAATTAATTTATCTTTTTTTCGAGCCGTTTGCTCAATTTCCTTAACAATAAATCCTTCTTCCATTGCTTTCACAAAACCGCCCATTTCTTCAACTTTTAAGAATAGATCCCATGTATGTTGAGCAATTGCAGTTGTTAATGATTCGATATAGAACGAACCTGATGCAGGATCAATAATATTGTCAAAATATGATTCTTGCAACGCGTTCAGAAAAACCGTCTGTTTGCTTATACACTATATCATAAGGCAAAATAGCGACAGAATCACTTCCGCCAAGTATAGCAGACATAGCTTCTGTAGTTGTTCTCAAAATGTTATTATATGAATCATAAATTGATTTATTCCACAAAGAAGATACGCTATGAATATTTGCTTTGCACAAATTTTTATCTTGTACATATTCACTTGCTATTTGACTCCACAACATACGAAATGCTCTTAGCTTTGCTATTTCGGCAAAATAAGAAGAACCCGTTGCAAATATAAAACGAATTTTGGGCAAAATCTTTTCCGCTTTCACTCCTCTTTTCAGCAAACTCACAAGATATTCGTGTGCCGATGCGGCGGCAAAAGCAAGTTCTTGAACTATACCCGAACCTGCATTATGAAAATATTGAGCATTAATACTTAAAATCTTCATATTGGGAAACACTTCATCAGCAAGCTCAATCAAGCATTTAAGTTCGTTTAGGTTATCATCGCAACTGTTGTAGTATTCTCCTTTTAACAAATAATAAGAAAATGAATCAAAATTGAAACTACCTTTAACTTCTGTGGTTTGAATGTTATATTTTTCGCAATATTCTTTTAGCAGTTCAATTAAAATTGAATATGAATATGAACCATTGAAATGCACTGCTACTTTAAGAATATCAATGTCTTTGAGCAATTTATACAAATCTTCATCATTTTGCAAAAAATCTAACTTAAATTCAATAGCCGTGGCACCTCTTTCGATAGCATGCAAAGCGTCAGCATTAGCTTTTTCAAAATCTTTCGCACAAACTACCTGACATATATCCCATTTTGCATCTGTTTTATTGCCTCGTATATAAGGAAATTCTCCGGGGAAAGAACGAATTATAAGATTTTCTTCTAAATCTTCTATAGTGTAAAAAGGTTCAACTTCTATCCCATCAATTTGCTTCCAAAGCATTTTTTTAGAGTAATCGCCTCCTTTTAGGTCTGATATAATTTTTTCCTTCCATTCCTCTTTTGTTATGCTCGGAAATTCAGAAAAAAGCTTTTGTTGTTTATTTTCCATAGAACTTTAATTTAAAAAAACTATTTTCTTCAAAATTAATACTTTTTTGTTTATTAAAACCAATTGAACACTTATACTTAAATGAGGTTTGCAATTAATATCTAATTTATTATTTTCATACACTCAAATAATCTGTATTTTTGCATATCAAGATATTGAAAATGAAACACTATTTAATTACATTATTTTTTTTGTTTTCATTGCTAAATAGCTTTGGACAAGCGGAACAAGAAAAGATAAATAAACAATATGCTGGAGGCTCTTTTGGCATTCAAATAGGCACAATTACAAATATTGACTTAGCACCTCATTATGGTTATTTTCTCACAAAAAATTTGTCTATTGGAATTGGCGGCACTTATCAATATTTCAAAGATACCAGATATATACCAGAATATCAACTGCACATATACGGAGGTAGAGCATTTGCAAGATACGACATACTAAATATTGTTTTTCTTCATGTAGAACAAGAAATGTTGGCATACAAAACAGATTTATACAGTCTCAATAGAGAAACAGAATTAATTGTCTCACACAATACTTTAGTTGGTGGTGGATATAGACAAGCTTTTCAGAAAAATTCAAGAAGTGCCGGATATATTATGCTTCTTTTTAATTTGAATGAAACTATTCACACTCCATACAGCAATCCTGTGTTAAGGGTTGGTTTTGAACAACATTTTTAAAGAAAAATGACTTTAAAAGAAGCACAACAATATTTTCAAAAAAAACTGTCCGATTTATATTCTACAGATGAAATAAATCATTTATTTAATGTTCTTGCCGAGCATTATTGCGGATTGAGCAAATTACAAGTAATTCTGCAACAAAAATCCGATATTGAGCAAATTATGTTGGATAAATTTATACAGGCAAGCGAGAGGCTTTATGTGCACGAGCCGATAGAGTACATCATTAAAACTGCTAATTTTTATGGATACAATTTTATTGTTTCTCCTGCGGTATTAATTCCACGACCAGAAACAGAAGAAATGCTAAAATATATTGAAGAAAATTTTTCGCAAAACATTAGTAAAGATTTTTCAATTTTAGATGTCGGAACCGGTTCGGCTTGCATTGCAATTAGTTTAAAAAAAATATTTCCCAAAGCTAAAGTAGTAGCTACCGACATTTCAGAAGAAGCATTGCAAATAGCCAAACAAAATGCAGATTTACATCAGGCAGAAATTACATTTGAACAGCTTGATATGCACGACTCTCCTCTTTTATGGTTTGAAAAAAAATTTGATATTATTGTCAGCAATCCGCCCTATGTTTTAAAAAGCGAACTGCAAGAAATGAGCGAAAGAGTTAAGTTGTATGAACCACATCTTGCACTTTTTACTCCCGAAAATGATGATATTTTTTACTATAAAAGTTTATCAAATTATTTTCAAAAATGTTTAAAAGCAAATGGTAAATGGATAGTTGAAGTAAATGATTTGCTTGCCGAAGAAATAGCAACATACTACAAATCACTTGCTTATCAAGAAGTTGAAATAATTCTTGATGTTTATGGCAGAAAACGCTTTATTAAAGGCAGCAAATAATTGTAGAAACAAACGCCTATTTTCGGAACTTCAATTTTTATATTTATAGTTTTCTTAGTTTTGCATAAAAAAAGATGATATTCTTTGCACCTGCAAAAATAAATATTGGTTTGTATATTACAAGCAAGCGAGCAGACTGCTATCATAATCTTGAAACTGTTTTTTATCCCATTCCGCTATACGATATTGTTGAAATTGTTGAGCATAGCAAGTTAAGTATTGAAGAATACGGAATTTCAAGTCAGTCGGATTTTTCGCAAAATTTGTGCATAAAAGCATATAATTTATTGAAAAATGATTTTAAGTTGCCCAATGTGAAAATTTTCTTGCTAAAAAACATTCCCATTCAAGCAGGACTTGGCGGTGGTTCATCTGATGCGGTAGCAGTTTTGCATTTATTAAACTCAAAATTTGATTTACAAATTAATGAAACTGATTTGCTAAACTATGCCTTGCATTTGGGTAGCGACTGTCCTTTTTTTATAAACCCACAACCTTATTATGCTAGCGGCAGAGGCGAATTACTTGAAAATATCAATATTTCTCTAAACGGGAAAATACTTTATTTAGTTAAACCAAATGTTTCAATTTCAACAGCTGAAGCATTTAAACAGATATTTTTTACAAACAATTCAAATCTTAAAAACAATATTCAAAAAGAAATTACAACTTGGAAAAAAAATATAAATAATACATTTCAAAAAGTATTTTTCAATACTCATTTTGATATGCAATACATTATCAAAACCCTTTATGATGCAGGAGCAATATATACCTCAATTTCAGGTAGCGGAAGTACTTTTTACGGCATTTTTGACAAAGAAATTGATATTGCTTCATTATTTCCACAAGATTGGTACACCCATAAAATATCATTAACGCACTAAGAGCCAAATAAAAAAACCGATCTCGAAAATTCAAGACCGGTTTCTTATTTTATTATGAAAACACAATTAGTTATCAGTTCTGATTATTGAACCGAAACTTTCTTTACTACTGTTTGTTTATCGGTGATAACTCTTACTAAATAAACTCCGCGAGATAAACCACTTAGGTTTGTCTTGGCTGAAACTGAAGTGAAAACCTCTGAACCCAAAATATCATAAACAACTACTTGTTTCAACACTGATGTTTGAAGATTGTCAACATACAAAATGTTGTTATGAGACCACACAACTATGTCATCTGCACTAAATTCAGGAGTGGAAACAGTAGATTGGTCTAAAATCTCAAATCTGTCTAAATTATCATCGCTAAGCGCTGTAAATGAATATTCTGTGTTAGCCAAAATAATTAAATCTGCAAATCTATCACGAACTACAGGTTTAAAGGACTGAACCATAGTTTCTGCAAACTCAAGAATGTATTCAGAATCTGCTCCTACTTGCAAATAAACTATCATACCTTGTAATTTGTCAAGAGAATTAACTGCTTGTGCCGTAAGCCTTTGACTAAAACCATCAATAATCTTAACTGTATGTAATTGGGGAGCCTCTGCGACACCATCAAATTTCACTGCATCATAGTCATAATCGTAGCCGTCTGCTGCATCTGCTCGATAAAGAACATAACATTCATCTGAATAGTTGTTACCACTAACTTTAATTACAATATTGTCATCTATTACTGGCTCATCACGGAAAGTTACAGTACTGTGAAGACGAGCTCCTTTCTTGATAATCAATGACGGATTAGAATTAGAAGTTTGAATGAAGAATGATTGACCTAAAGCAATTTCTGAATTTGCTGATGACATCCCATAGTTAGGGTTATAGACGATATAGTTGCCCGCTTCACCGCTAAACATCTGAATGTTATTTGTTACATTAACTCTTTCCCACATAGTATTGTCGTTTGGAGACCATTTGATAGCTGAGGGGTAAGGATTACCTACTAAATTGTATCCCCACATAGAAGGAGGCAATCCAGAATCTTTGTGGTGAGTAACTGGTAATGAAATATCTTCATTGTTAATTTTACCCTGGAAGGTTCTGGTTTCTGCTTCTTCATAAGTCCAAACACTATATCCCTTGCCTACAACTAATGCTTGAGCAGGAGAAACTATGAAGCTACCCCACACATTCTTACTCTCATCATAGTCGCGAATCCACATATTATTAAATACGGATACTTTCGCACTTTGAACAGGGCTTGAAACCATGTGCCAGAAGTTGCCACTTACATAACGGTCAATTTTATATGTACCTGTACCACTTTCGTTGCCATCAACTATTAATGAACCATCTTGCGTTTTGTGGATTGAACCATTTGGATCTTTAATACTCTTAATGTACAATAAGCCATTGTTAGTCATGTTGCCATTGACTGTCAATCCTTTGTTAGCATCAATGGTTACACTTGCATCTTTTGCTATTAACATGTCCTTACATTCAGCTGGGGCTAATTTGATATTGTTAATGATTGGATAGTGGGTGGCTCCGGCTGGAATCACAACATCGTTTGCATAGGTTGGGGCATAGGTTGAAGTCGTTACTCCTACTTCTAACCACCAATTGTCTGCTTTATTCCAATCGTTGTCAGTAGCTGTAGTTTTCCATGTGAGAGTGGCATCGCTTGGCTGAGGCATAACTGTAAACGAATAAGTTGCACAGCCTGCAGCTTCTGATGTCTCTGTTTTAGGTAGTATCTGCCATTGATATTGTTTACCAAATTCTAAACTTGGTTTGTATGTATTTACTCCTATGCCTGTAGTTTCTTTATATGTCATTGAGCCAACTTCACCAAAGTAAACTCTATAAGAAACACCTTCGCCTTGCAATGGTTCCCAAGCTAATAATTGCGATGGGGAAACATTAGTGGCGCCATTTTCTGGGGCTAACAACTCTGTACAGTGAACAT
>CAZKDV010000098.1:0-8528 GCA_964551645.1 uncultured Bacteroidales bacterium
ATAAGCGTAAAAGGTATTAATGAGTGTGGTGAAGGTGGTATTGCTTCAATCTATGTAAATATTAACGAAATGCCAACTATTTCCTTAGTATCAACAAATTGTTCCGCTGATTTGAAAACATATAGTGTTGAATTTACTGCAAACATTGGAAGTGTAAGTGTAGATGTCGGAAGTATTTATGAAAATATGGTGTTTGATATTCCTGTTGGAACTGATATTACTATTACTGTTGATAATAATGGCTGTGTTTCTTCATTGTTTGTTGAGTCGCCAGAATGTCCATGTCCGATTATTCCTTTGCCAGAAAATCCAAACAATCCAAGTATTTGCGAAGGCTCAGCAATTCCTAATTTAACTGTAGAAGTTCCAAGCGAATATGCTGTAAATTGGTTTGTTGAAGCAGAAGGTGGCAAGCCTATTGCAAGTGGAAGTTCTTTCATGCCGACAGATGTTAATCCCGGTGTTTATACATATTATGCAGAAGCCGAAGAAATCGTGTCAAACTGTAAGAGTTTGAGGATTCCTGTTACTTTAACGATAATTGCTAGTCCGCAAGTTGATGTTTTGACTGATGTTGCTGAATGTGATGTTTATGTTTTACCAGAATTGACAAACGGAAATTATTATTCGCAAAGTGGAGGTGTAGAGCCGATTTTGACAGGTAGTATAATTACAGAAACACAAACTATTTGGATTTATGCAGAAAGCGAAACTATACCAAATTGTACAAATGAAAGTAGTTTTGTGATAAATATTTTTAAATCAACTAATGATATAATTGAAGTTGCTATATGCGAAGATGATGAATATATCTTTGATAATGTAAGTTTAACAGTAGCCGGCGAGTATGAATTTAAATATTTGACTGAGCAAGGCTGCGATTCAATTATTACAGTTGTATTAACTGTAAATCCAAAGCATTATGAATATATTGAAGCTAATATTTGTGAAGGAGATGTTTATAATTATGGAGATTTGCCAATTACAAAAGCTGGTTTATATATTTTTGAAGATGTAACCGAATTTGGTTGTTATTCATTAGTTGAATTGTTATTAAGCGTAAATCCTTTGCCAACAGTAGTTTGTCCTGACGATGTCCTTGTTAATATTAAAGATAGTGAGTTTAATTTAATAGGTTCTCCTATTGAGGGTATATTTGAAGGTAAGGGTGTGGATAATAATGTGTTTTATCCTGCAATAGCCGGTGTTGGTGATCACTTGATTACTTTTACTTATCAAAATATTGAAACACAATGTACAAATACTTGTTCGTTTACAGTTAGTGTTTATGAAGATTTATATAGTTCTGAAGCAGATATTATTGCCTTTTCATTGAAAGAACAGTTATATGAAGCAATAATTGATAAAGATAATAAAACTGTACATCTTGAAGTAGTTTCAGGTACTGATTTGTCAGCTTTGGTGCCAACTATAGAAGTGTCTGTCGGAGCAACAATTAATCCGAATAGTGGACTTGCTCAAGACTTTTCAATGCCAAAAACATATATGGTTACAGCAGAAGATGGTACTGAGGTAGAATGGACTGTATTTGTTGAAGTTAATTCGTTTAATGTTGAATTTACTCAAAACATTGGAACAAGCATTTTAGTGTCATGGACTCCTGTAAATAATGCTAAATCATACATCGTTCATATTAGAGAGGCAAATATGAATAATGTGTGGAGACAAGGTCTAACAGATACAAATTCAAGAAAAATCACCAATCTAATTCCGGGACAAAAGTATGAAGTTAGAATTTTGGTTTATGATGCAGGAAATAAATTGATGACTCATTACAAAATGTATTATTTTATTGCTAATGAAGTCAATATGTACACTAGTGAAGATATGGGAACAGCTTTATTGTTGTCTTGGGATAATATTGAGGGATTTAATCAATATATAATACAGTATAGAAAACCATCTGATGCTGCTTGGCTAATGACAAAAATGACAAATTCAAACTCAATTAGATTGTGGCAACTAAATCCGGGTGAAGAATACGATTGCAGGATTTTAGGATACAAAGATGGTGTTTATGGCGGATATACTATTAGCAACTTTATTTCTAACAACATTCAATTTAAAATTGAAGAAAACACTGGAAACTCGGCAGTTATTTCTTGGGTAAATCAAATTCCTGACGCAAATCGTTTTGTATTACATTACAGAAAAGCAGATACCGGAGATAATTGGATACATGCCAATACAAATACTAATTCAAGACAACTTTTGAATTTAACACCAAATACTATGTACGAATTTAGATTGCTTGGATATTTTAACGATATATATGGCGGTGCTACTCTAATTCAAGAATTTGCAACAGCAGGAGGAAAGAGTGATTCAGCTAATGATAATCAATATTATGAGCTTGAACCTATTGAAATTACTGTATTTCCAAATCCATTTGTTGAAGTTGTAAATATTGAACTTAATTTAATAATCGAAACGACATTATCATATAGCATTATTGATTTGGCAGGCAAACTCATTATGAATGGCGAAAGCGAATTGCTAAAAGGACAAAACAAAATATCTATTAATACTGATGCTTTGTCTGCTGGCATGTACATTTTAAATGCAACTTTTGAAGGTGAAGTTAAAACTTTCAGAATTGTGAAGTAAATTGTATTATACCATGATATAATTATTGAGAAAGCTCTAATGGAAACATTAGAGCTTTTTTTATACTTAGCATTTAGAGTTTACTTAGAAATATGCTTAGATTACTTTATTATTTTTCTAACTTGACCCATTTAATATACAACAAGCTAATATATTGATTGATAATGAATTATGAGTAATTGTATTTGTTTTTCCATAAAAATTTAAGCCTTTGTCGCATTTCTTCTTCTCGTTTATTGTTTTGAGGCTCATATAATTTTGTTCCTTGAAGTGTATCAGGGAAGAATTCTTGTTCTATAAAATTATTTTTGTAATCATGAGCATATTCGTATCCCATTCCGTACTGTAAGTTCTTCATCATATTTGTTGGTGCATTTCTTAGATGAAGCGGAACGATTTTATTTCCTGTTTTGTTCACTAAATCATAAGCTTTGTTTATTGCAAGATAAGATGCATTGCTTTTGGGAGATGTTGCTAAGTATATAACAGCTTGCGATAGAATAATTCTGGCTTCTGGCATTCCAATTTTATGCACTGCATCAAAACAAGCATTTGCAATTACTAAGGCTGTTGGATTGGCGTTTCCTATATCTTCCGAAGCAAGTATTATCATTCTTCTTGCAATAAAAAGAGGATCTTCGCCACCTTGCAACATTCGTGCTAACCAATAAATTGCTGCATTTGGATCGCTTCCACGAATAGATTTGATAAAAGCAGAAATAATATCATAGTGATATTCGCCTGATTTATCATACAAACCGCTTTTTCTGCTCACAACTTCTTTTACTATTTTATTGTTTATTGTAACCGAGTTTTCTTCTTGTTTTGAAAGAGTTATTAGCTCAATTGTGTTTAATAGCTTTCGAGCATCTCCATCAGCATAGGATAATAGTGCTTCTCTTTCTTCAATTTGAGTTTTAATTTGATATTTTTGCAATATGTATTCAATAGCCCTATCAATTAGGGTGTTTAATTCTTTATCTTCTAATGGTTGAAGTACATAAACTTGACATCTTGAAAGTAGTGGAGAAATAACTTCAAAACTTGGATTTTCTGTAGTTGCACCTATGAGGGTAATAATTCCTTTTTCAACAGCTCCTAATAAGGAATCTTGTTGACTTTTATTAAATCTATGAATTTCATCAATAAATAAAAGGCCGCCTCCTTTAATTTGTGCATTTTCTATAACTGTCCGAATGTCTTTTACTCCCGAATTGATAGCGTTTAATATATAAAAATCTAATTGAAATAATTCAGAAATCAATAATGCAAGAGTAGTTTTGCCGGTGCCGGGAGGTCCCCATAAAATCATTGATGTTAAAGTGTTTTTTTCAAGCATCAAGCGGATTACACCATTGGAGCCAACTAAATGAGATTGTCCTAAATATTCTTCAAATCGTTTTGGACGAAGTATTTCAGCTAAAGGTTTTGTTTGTATAAATGACATTTTTTCAACGAAGTTACGATGTTTTGTGTAAATTGAAAAAGGAATTAGAGCAACATTAAAAAAATGATAACTTTTGTTCAAAACAAGGATATAATTTCAATATTGTGCAATTTATATTTATAAAAATAAAAGTCAAACTATATTTTAGAAATATTTATTTAATAGATTTTACTACTTTTGCACTTTAAACAAATGACTTTGAAAAAGAATAGGCAATTACGATACGGAACTAATTTGGTTTCTTCATCAATAAGCATTGGGCTAGTGCTTTTTTTATTAGGTTTGATTGGTGTTATTATATTGCATGCCGGACAGATTGCTAAGCATGTCAAAGAAAATATAACTGTTTCAGTTATGCTTAATGAAAATACGCGTGAGGCAGATATTTTGAACTTGCAAAAAGAACTTGATGCTAATCCGAAAACGTTATCAACAAAATATGTAACTCCTGATGAAGCTGCAAAAAGATTTATTGAAGATACAGGTGAAGATTTTTTCGCTTTTCTTGGCAGTAATCCTTTGCCTCCTTCCATAGAAGTTCGTATGAAAGCTGAATTTGCTGATGAAAATCATTTGAATGAACTTACAGAAGATTTGAAAAATAACTCATTTGTCAAAGATGCTTTTTACGAAAAAGATCTCGTTAATATTATCAATGATAATGTAACCCGAATTACTTTAGTTTTGTTTGCAATTGCTATTTTGATGTTTTTAATTAGTATGGTATTAGTTAATAATACTATGAAGTTGCATATTTACTCAAAACGATTTCTTATTAAAAGTATGTTGTTGATAGGAGCTACTCGTAGCTTTATTAGAAAGCCATTTTTGTATAGAGGTTTTTGGATTGGTCTTATAGGTAGTATTTTTGCAATAGGTTTGCTAATTGGAACATCACATTTTTTGCAAAAACAAATTCCTGATTTGATAGAAGTATTTAATATGGATTATTTTGTAATCCTTAATGCTTTTATTCTTGTTATCGGTATATTTTTAAGCAGTATGTTTTCTATATTTGCCGTTAGGAAATATGCAAGATTAGATTTAGACAATTTATATAGATAAGATTTTTTGCATAATAATAAATTAAAAAAAATGAAAGATAAAAAAGATATTGAAGCTGAAAAATCCTTAATGCAAACTTCATTTACCAAAGAAAATTATATCATAATGGCTGTTGGTTTATTATTAATAATCATTGGATATGTTTTGATGATTGGTGGTGGCAATGAAGATCCAAATGTTTTTAATGAAGCAATTTTTAATACTCAAAGAATTGTTGTTTCACCTATATTGCTTGCCGTAGGCTATGCTATGCAAATTTGGGCAATCTTTTATAAGAAAAGAAAATCTTCAAATCTTGACTAATAGTGCCATAATAGCCCCTTATGTTTACTTTTTTATTATTTACTAAATTTTAGAATATGCTTGCTAAAATTATCGTTTTCTCTTTGTACGCTATATTGATTATTGGTGTAGGATTGAATGGTCTTAGAAAAACAAAATCATTTAATGATTTCTTCCTTGGCGGTGGAAATATTGGACCGTGGATGTCTGCTTTTTCTTATGGTTCGGCTTATTTTTCAGCTGTATTATTTATAGGTTTTGCAGGCAAATTTGGATGGTCGTTTGGATTATCAAGTCTGTGGATTGCTTTGTTTAATGCTTTGGTAGGAGTATTAGGCGTTTGGCTTTTTATGGGTTGGAAAATTAAGAAAATGTCAATTGATTATGGCGTTTCAACTATGAGTGAGTTTTTGGAAAAGAGATATAACTTTCCATTATATAAACTACTTGCAACTATCGTAATTTTTGTTTTCTTAATCCCTTACTCTGCTGCCGTTTTCATGGGTTTGTCTTATTTGTTCGAAAGTTCATTAGGTTTGCCTTATGTGTGGGTTTTGGTGATTATTGGAGTGTTTGCTTCTACATACATCATGCTTGGTGGATATAAGTCAATTGCAATGATTGATATGGTATTTGGCATCATTAAGATTGCATGTGTTATTTTGCTCATGTTTGTAATTATCAACAAAGGTGGTGGAGTGAATAATATATTTAGCCAAATGCGAAATATAGACCCAAAATTGACTCAATCAATTGGGCCTGCCGGATTTTGGCAATTATTCTCAATCGTAATGCTCACAAGTTTAGCTCCTTTTGCTATGCCGCAATTAGTGCAAAAATTTTACGCAATTAAAGACAGAAAGTCTATAAGAATCGGAATGTTTGCATCTACTGCATTTGCATTAATAATAACAGGAATAGCATATTTTATTGGTTCTACTACAAGAGTTTTTATAAATGCAGAAACTTTTCCCGATATTTTTGAAAACGGAAAACCAATTTATGATAGGTTAATGCCCGAATTGCTAACTACTGTAATTCCGGATTCTTTATCAATTATTATTTTGGTGTTGATTCTTTCTGCATCAATGTCCACTTTGGCATCTTTGGTGCTAATTTCTAGTTCTGCAGTATCAAGAGATTTATATTTCGGGTTTATTAATAAAAATGTATCCGACAAAAATCTTACAATAATAATGAGGGTAATGAGTGGCGTTTTTGTTTTATTTGCGATTCTTCTTGCCTTAGCTCAATTTGATGTTATTGTCGAGATATTGGGTGTTTCGTGGGGAGCCTTAGGTTCATTTTTCCTCGGACCTTTTGTTTGGGGATTGTTTTCTAAGAAAGTCAATCGTTTTGGTGCGATTTCGTCATCAATCGTTGGACTAAGTTTTTGTTTAGTATTGTACTTTATTGGAGTAAATGCAGATAAAAGTGTAAACTTAGAATGGTATTATACTTCCCCCGGAGCCGGAACTGTGGGTATGATTATTTCTTTGCTTACAACTCCTTTGTTTAGTTTATTTTCAAAAAAATAAGAAGTAAGTACAAAATATAATTATTTGTTTTTATTTTTGCTTGGTTCAAATGTAGAGTATCCGCATTTTCGGCATACATAAGCACTAGGACGATTTACTTCATAACATTTTGGACATTCCCAATAGTCCGCATCTTCTTGTTGGTCCATCTCTGGGTCATTAAAGTAAACATCTAATCCTTTATCTCTCAAAAGCTCTTTTGTAAGTTCATTGTTCATTTTCAACTCTTCACCTATAGTTGATAAAATCGAACAAATGGCAAAAACTATAACTCCTGCAAGTAAAGCAGCAATACCTTTTTGCAAGGTCAACATCGAAAAATCTGTTTCTGCTTCAGATAGGGCAGTAATGCTTAAAGATACAAAAACAATAATGCTAATTATCAGAAATGTGATTCCAATAATTCGTATAAACTTAATTCCACTACCTGAATAATTAATTTCTAACTTTTTCATAACTATTTATTTTTTATTCTTTTACACATCTAACTGAAAAACCAATCCCTTTATGTTCAGGACTTATTTTAGTTTCGGCATCATTATGATATAAACTGATTGCTTTTGCTGTTGTACTGTATTGTTCAGTAGCAGTCCACCAGTGTCCAAAATATTTTAGGTTGTTATAGCTTCCGTCAAAATATCTTCTTCCTGATGCTTTAGCAGCAAAACCGCTTTCGTTAGTTGCTCCTATATTTGGGTTTTCCCAATAAGTTGTTCCTCCTAATTTAAGTTTGCCACCTGCAACTGCATTTCCTCCTAAACTATTAATAAGTGTTTCCCAGTCGCTTTCGGTAGGAACTTTCCATCCTTGAGGACATAGCCCCGAAGTATTTGTAACAGCATACCAATTGTACAAAGCACCATGAGTGTTTTTGTTAGCAATATCATCATTATACCACGCATAAGCACCAGTCTTGTCGTTTGACCAATTTGTTTTGTTATCATTCGGAAATTCTATTGCAGTATTATTGCGATATTTGGTGGTTTTAAGATTTTCAGTCATCCACCATTGTTCACCTATTTTGACAGTATTGTAGGTGTTGTTGTCTGCATCTTTGACAGTATCATCGTCTGCTTTTTCTTTTTTACAATTTGATACTATAATAAATAGGGGTAGAAGGAGCAATAGAAATAATTTGTTTTTCATACTATAAAATGTTTAATTGGTGCAAAAATATGTTTTTTACTTCTAATTTTAGCAAAAATACATAAAAAAAGAATGAAAACAACACTAGTGGGGAATAACAAGCAAACTTATTATTCAAACAAGGCTTTAGCTATTTGTTTCTGCAATTAAGTATCAAGTGTATTTTGGTCTTTTTTAATTTGATTAATTGTGTAATTATTGGAAAATTGGTTTTTCAAAATTGTATTACTGAACTCTCTTTGCAGATACTCCCGAATCAATAATTTGCCGAGCAAAAATTTCAAATAAAGTGGATTTGCCCGAATGCCTTAATCCTGTAACAACTTTGATAATATGCTTGTCTTTCAACTTTTCTAATTGTTCAATGTAATTTCTCCGATTGATTAAACCCAGATTACGCATTTGAGTTTTAAATTCATGTG
>CAZKDV010000099.1:0-8345 GCA_964551645.1 uncultured Bacteroidales bacterium
ACGGTTTGGCTATGCGTAGTTTGGGATTTTGAAACGATTAATTTTCAATTTACTACTAATTTTATTTAATGCTATAATGTTCAATAATAGTATATTACCCAAATTACGTATAGCCTTTGTTACCCACTGGCATTCTTTGTTTTCAGTCATTTTATCTTTCAAATTTGCTACAATTTTCATTTCTTACTGTGTGATGGCAAGACATACTCTTTTGCAATTTTTGGTTTGTGTGTCAGCCTGTGCGAATTGCAAATGTGTATGGCTTTTGCGTTGGCTTTTTATTCATACAGTTTTATATCAAATTCATTTGGTTCTATCCAATATTTCTTGTAAAAGTCTTTGTCACCTAATACTGCTGTATCTTCTGTTGCAAGTCTTAAATGGACTTTCAATTTCTTATCACCAAATTCAAATTCCTTTACTTTTTCGTTTTCAACAAACAAGTCTCTGTACCCATCAACTTTGAATTGATATTCACTTCTACCAGTCCCTTTTGGGTCAATGTATAAAATGTGATATTCATTTTCTTTTTGCAACCAAAATACAAAGTCAGGCAAAAAGTTTCTTTTTCCGTTGTAAGGGTCTATGTATGGGATTCTAACTTTTTTATCAAGAGAGTGGTCTATTTTACTAAATTTCCACCAGTCAAATTGTGTAAAGAAATTATCATTTTCTTTTAGATGTTTTTCCAAGGCATTCACAAACTCAATTTCGCTCGGTGTATCAATAATGTGTTTCATCCATTTGATACGGTCTTTTCCTGAAATCACAGTTGGAAAATAGTAATGGTTTAATAATTTCTTGATATTTATTTCTTCGTTTCTGTGAGTAAACGTTTCTGTACCAGAACTTGCTTCATCTTTCAATTTTTCAATCTGTTCTGTGTATTGGTCAATATCAATTTCACTATTTGCAAGTGCCTGTTTCAAGTCGCTTTTTACTTGCTCTTTATCAACAGGATTTTTCGCCTTTTTAATTTTCTGTTTCAATTCAGCAAGGCGTTTAAACTCAATAGATGTTTCACTTCCTGTTTTTGATGTGCTAACACTGATTTTATTGTAATGAATAATTTCTTCTTCAACTTTTGAAAAAGTATCTACTTCTTCTGGAATGATTTTGTAATAATTCAAAATGTGTTTGACTACTGGTTCAACTTTGCCAATTTTTTCGTTTTCAACTTGTTTGAAATTTTTGTAGTCTTTTTGTTTCTCAGTTAAAATTGCAACATCTTCATATTTAAGATTAAAATTGAAAGCAATGGTTGTTTCATTCATTGTTTCTATAATATCGTTATACAGAGCAAAATCTTCTTTATTTATTCTCAATCGTTTTAAACGCTTTTCATTATTCGATGAAGCGTTTTTGTAAACAGGAATTAACAGTGGATGAGAAAAACTATCTTTTTCAAATAAACTTAATTGATGTTCTTCTTCTTGCTGCTCTCCTTTTAGTGTTTCGAGTACTGATAGAATTGCATTTTGATTTGTTCCAAATACAAACAATGTTTCTAAAAGATTTACATCTTTTACTTTGGCTTTTAATTCTTCATTTTTGATTATTCCCGCAGTTATTAATGGCAACAATCTTTTGCGCTGATTTTTTATTGGCTCAATGCGTATTCCCCTGCCGATGGATTGTAAAATAAATTTCTTGGCATCTTTATGTGTACCGATATTTACAAAATTTATTATGTTTGGTCTGTTACTGTCCCATCCTTCATAAAATGCACGACTACCCATTAAAATATTTACGGAACTGTCATTGATATTTTCAAATAAACTAACATTATCAAACTCTTCTTCAATATCATAATTTGCCAAATTATTTGCTTCAAAGCCTTTTATGTCTCCAATTTTTATTAATGCAAAAGGTTCTGAATTTGCACCAGATTTTATCCTGAACGACAATTCCTGTTTATTTCTAGGATTTCTTTTTACTTCAAATTCTCCGCTCGTTGTAGCATTGAAAACATATTTTAATATCTCGTCAAATGTTAGGTTTGTTAGGCTTGCTATTTCAAAATCTTCAAATAATTCAATTCCTTCAAATTCGGCAGATTTAACACTATACAAATCATTTTGCAAAGTAGATTTCGCATTAGCAAATAATGTCTCATCCACTTCCTTTTTCGCAATCTTCTCCAATTCTCTGAAAAACAAATACAAATCGCTGTCTTTTGCAGTAACTGAATTTACCAATGTTAAAAGCAACGGATTGTGAAAATATTCCGAACCAAATTTATTCCTGATTTTTACTGCCTGTTTTTTTACAAAGGCAAGCATTATTACAGACATTAAAACAATTTTCTGTTTTTCTTCTTCTTCAAAATCCTTATTGTCTTCTGTTGTTTTAAAATTCTTAAATTGCTCTTGAAATAAGTATAAATGCTTCCCATAACCTTTTTTAATATACTCTGCAAGATTGAGATTGTAAGCAGTTGAAAGAATATCTATTTCATCCGTGAATGTGGCTGAAAAATTAAATAAAAAACCGTTTCTTGATAAAATATTGTAATACTGTTTTCGCTTACTTTCTTCGCTGTCCCCTTTGTGTGCTTCATCAAGAATTACAAACCATTTACCATCGTTGTCATAATTTTTAAAGTCAACAATATTTTCTTTTTGAATGTCAGAAATTAAATCGGAACGATAAAAATAGATATTGATTTGTGTGTCTTTGAATAAATTCCCATTCACTTCTTGTTCTGGAAACTCACGCAAATCCCGAACAATAAATTCAATACCTTTTTCTTTTTTTATGTACTCATTAAATTCAACAATATGCTCTTTTAATTGGTCAATTAAATCTGGACGATGTGTTAAAAACAAAATGCGATTATCGGGCAATATTTCATTTTTCATCAAGTTATGTAATAACTCAATAAGTTTTATAAGAACAACACTTTTTCCGCTACCTGTTGCCATCCAAAAACTCATTCGATTAATAAAATTCCAAGCAGGAAGTTTATAATCTTCTTCTTCAAAATATTCTGATAAAATTTCGTATGCAGCACTTTCTGTATCTGAATAAGTGAAGAACCTTTTTTGCAAATCTTTATTTAAACCGTTTTGCTCATTGAGTTTTATAAATTCTTTTTTTGCAATTTCCGTGTCTTTAAAATTATCATAAAATTTATAGATGATTTTAGTCGCATTTTGCAATGCTTCTCTTTGATATGGATAAAGCGATTTATGTTCTGAAAATTTATTGAAATCAATATCTTTCCAGAGAACAGGCAATTGCTCAAAATCTATATTTTCTGCTATATTGTATAAAATGCTACCTTCCATATTACCACCAAATTAAAGGTTTAACAATTTTATAATCAATATTGGAATATTCAATCTCGCTACCGTCTGTAAACACCACTTTATCTTTATAAATTTGCTTAATGAATTTACCTGTTAAGAAACTCAATGTTTCGGGTATGTCAATTTTATCATGCAATTTTGCAAGGTCAACTTTTATGCTTCGGCTTTCATCATCAAGTTTTATAACTTCATCCGCCAGTTTCAAATCTTTAAAGAACAGGTATTGGTGATAAATATCTTTTGGCAATGCTCCTTTGTCTTCGTATTTGGCATTACGTAAGGCTTCTTCGTATTGCTCTAATTCTTTGTACTTAAAAAACCCACTACCTTTATATTTTGGTTTTAAATCTTTTGAAATGCCACTTTGTCTACCAGAAACAGTTTGTTTAAGACGTGGTATATCAACATCATAAAATTGCTGTCCCATTTCTACACCAATCCATTTTCTACCAAGTTTTTGTGCAGCAGATTGTGTTGTCGCACTTCCAGTAAAAAAATCAATAATAAGTCCATCTTTTTCCGTAGAAGAATTAATAACTCTCTGCAATAATGTTTCAGAATTTTCAGTAGAAAAATTATTTGAATTTGAATAACTTTCAATATCTAACCAATTATTATTTAAGAAAACATCTTCTGAGCCTAAATATTGAATGTCAAAATTATCAGTTTCACCACAATCACATTCTTCTAACTTTTCAACACCGTGATACTTTGTTAGACTTGTAATGTCATAAAACTTAAATCTTTCAGTCTTTTTCTTCATAAAAAGACCAAGTTCTCTGTCATCTTTTGCTTTGTAGTAATACGTACCACAATTTTTACATTTTAATCTTATATATTTTTCATTTAATAATTTATCAACCTTTGGTTGTATTAAAGAAAAATGTTGCCCTTTCTTCGGATAAATTGTTTTTCCTAAAAAAATTCTTTCGGGGGGATTCCTATCACCACCCATTGTAAAGCCTGTCCATTGTATATTTGCAATTGAACGTTTTGTTGTAATCTTTTTTAGCGAAAATTTTGATTTACCATAAAAGAATAAGACTTCTGTGGTAGTTTCTAATTTACTTGGTGACCCTGATTCATTTCGTCCCCTTGAAATAATAATCTCATTTAATAAATTCTCCTTGCCAAAAATATCATCTAAAAGCATCCTAACAATCTGATTGCCATTATAATCACACCGAACAAAAATACTACCTGTATCTTTTAACAATATTTTTGCTAATCGTAAGCGACTTTCAAGCAATGATGCCCAAGTAGCATCTTTATAATTAACCATATATTGAAAATCAGCGTTACTGCCAAGATTAAAAGGCGGGTCAATAAAAACAGTATCTACTTTTTGATAAAACTTATGCTTCAATGTGTTTAATGCCTGATAGTTTTCAGAATGCAACAACCACCCATCCAGTTGATTATCCAAATCATCAAACAATGCAAGAACAATTAATTCAAGGTCTTTAAAATACTTTGTATCAATTGGAAGATATTGCCATTTAGGAATTAATTGCTTTCCAAAAGCATTAGTTTCAAAAACATCTTCAATGTTAAATTTATTATCTGCAATTCCTAATTCCTGCCATTCCTTTATTTGTTCGGTAATGCCTTTGTGTTTTAATAGTTTTTCAAGTAAAGTAAAATCTTTATCGGCTATTTTATCAAGAGTAATCACATAATTTGAAGAATGAGCAAATTTTGGTTTGTTCCATATTTTAACCAATTCATCTTCAAACTGGCTTACCAAATCAATGATGTTGTAAGCAATATCCCGCAGTGCTTTTAATTGTTGCAGACGTGCTTCTTCAAAAATGGTATTGTCATCAAAAACATAAGTTTTTATCCAAAGGCTAAATTGTTCCTGTAAAAATTCTTTGGCGTTTTTGTTTATGAAATAGTCAACTTCGCTTTGCTTACGAAAAATTCCCAATGCTCTTTTTAATTCTTGTTCTTTGTATGAACCGAATGCTTTGGTAGATTTTTTTACTTTTTTTAGAATGTCTTCAATTTTAGTTTTACTGCCGTTTTTAGAGTATTTGACTTTGAAGAATATTTCTCGTTTATTGTCTTCGTGCCAAGATTTAGCATATTCAAAAATTAATTCTTTCTTTTCGTTGTTCTTTTTATGTTCCAATTCCGAAACATCAAAATGATACCAAATCTGATTATCTTCATCCTGGAAGTCCATATTTTGGTATAACCTTTCAGTCTTTACATAATATAGCATATTGGTTTTCCAAAAGAGCATTACATCTTTATCGTCTCTGTAAATTCTTTCGTAAACCTTTTCTTGTAAAGGCGTGTATGTAAAATAAATTGAACCGCTCTCAGAGAAATACTTTTTAAAGAATGTGAACAGTTTATTGTAAAGTTCTTCTTCAAAGTTTCTACCTACTTCGTCCAATTTTTTATCAATATCCGTTGCCAGTTGTCCTTTAAAATCTTGGTAGTATTTATTTTTAATACGCATCAGGTTTACATAACCTGAATTGCCTTCAATTTTAGCACCGATAAAAATGTTTTTTAAAACACTGTAAAATTTATCCTTCTTTGTTTTTGTTGCCATATCTTATTTACCCTTTTTAGAATATTCAATTTTCTGTTCTGCTACTTTAAGAATTTGACTTGCCAACTTTTCATTTTTTAAGTCATGGTAAACCAAATCACTTTTCCAAGCAATTATCAATTCATCTTTGTCTAAACCATAAAAATCAGCCAGTTTTTCTACTTGCTCCCTTGATGGTTTCCGTTCTCCAAGTTCAAACTTATTTATAATCGTTTGGTCAATTTCAGTTGCAGATGCTACTTCTCTCAACACAATTCCTTGTTGTAATCTGGCTTCTCTTATTATATCTTTCAATGTTTTCATTTAGACAATCTTTGTTTAGACAGCATCTGCCAAAAGTATAAATAATCTTTTAATTAAACTCAGCAATTTTCTTTTTTTTTTCAGCGGTGGGTAAATTCATACTCTTTTGGTTTTTTCGGGTCGGATTTGTGTGTCAGCAAAAAACAAATGTGTATGAATGTGCGTGGGTTTTTTCATTATTTGGTAGCAAATTTGTTATTCGGTGTCGTTTCTTTTGCTTGTGGGTAACGAATATATTAACGAACTCGGGAAAGGAAATTTAGATATTGATATGCCTAAGTATTTCAATATACTTTCGCCCTACAAGCAATTACAATCTAATTTAAAGCACCTTGCTTGGCAAATGAAACAAGTTTTGCAAGGCGACTACACACAAAAAATTAATTTTCTCGGTTCTCTTTCTGATAGCTTCAATGAACTTGTAGATTCTCTTAAAGAAAAAGAAAATTTAAAAAAGCAAATTATTGAAACTGATAAACAACATCGTTTAATTACTGAAAATGCACTAGATGTTATTTGGATTTACAATTCTACCAAAGACAAATTTACATACATAAGTCCATCGGTTTATCAATTAAGAGGCTATACCGTAGAAGAAGCCATGATGCAAAGTGGCAGAGAAAGTCTTACTCCTGAATCATTTAAGACAATTCAAAACGTATTTATCCAAAACGCAAAAGACTTTGAAGTAAATCCAAATAAATTTAATCCATATATTGTTGAATTGCGACAACCATGTAAAAACGGACAAATTATATGGATAGAAGTAAGTGCAAAAATCAGCAAAAACGAATTTGGAGAATATGAGGTGATCGGCGTTAGTCGAAATATTTCCAAACGCAAGGTTTTAGAAGAGCAAAACAAAAGAAATACTAACTTCCATAAAGTATTAGCTTACTTATTATCCGAATTTGTCAAATCTACTCTTGATAATTACGAAGACACCATAAACAAAATGCTATCTCAAATAGTACGTTTTTTTGAAGCCGACAGAGCATATTTATTTTTATTTAGTCGAACACAAACAAAAATAGAAAATGTTTATGAATATTGCTCGGAAAACATTAAACCAATGATAGACAATATAAAAAAAATAAACATCTATGAATTTCCTTGGCTTACACAACAACTAAATGAATTTAAACCTGTTTTTTATGACGACATAAATGATTTGCCCGAAAATGCCTCAGCAGAAAAAAAGGAATATTTAAAAAGAAACATAAAATCAATTATTAGGATTCCTATTAAACACAATAACTTATCTACGGGCTTTATCGGTTTAGATGCTATCGAAAATAAAGCTTCTTGGATAAATGTTGATCTTCTTTATCTGAAAATCATAGCAGACACTATATCCGAAATTATTTCTAAACACTTAATAGAAAAAGAATTGCATCAATCTAAAACAAATGCCGAATTAGCCAATATGGCAAAAACTAAGTTTTTATTGCACATGAGCCATGAACTTAGAACACCTTTGAACAACATCATAGGTTTTACTCAACTTTTAAAAAGTACTAATCTTGACGAAACACAAAAGACATATTTAGCTAATGCAAACAGTTCTTCTCAATCGCTATTAAGTATAATCAACAATACAATTGATTTGTCAAAAATTGAAGCCAGTAAAGTTGATTTAAATATTAAAAAAATACTTTTAAATCAAGTTATCGAACAATCAATATTCAATGTCAAATATTTTGCCTCGCAAAAACAAATTGAACTTATTTTATGCTTAAAACACGATGTTCCGCTTATTATTTATGCAGATGAAATAAAATTAAACCAAATTTTAATTAATTTACTCAATAATGCTATTAAATTTACTCATCAAGGACATGTTGAATTAACTATATCATTTGAAGAAGACAAAACCCAAAAAGATATAGGGTTATTTACATTTGCAGTTTCTGATACAGGAATAGGAATGTCAAATGAAGAACAAAAAAAACTATTTAGTGACTATTTTCATTCAGAACTTACTAATAGTGATAAATATAACAGTTCGGGCTTAGGTTTGGTTATTTCAAATAAACTTGCCAAATTAATGGGTACCAACATTCAAGTAAAAAGTGTACCAAACAAAGGAAGTACTTTTTCTTTTACTGTTCTGTCTCGTCCTAACATAGCGTTACACTAAAAACAAACATTATGAAAATAAACAA